>JACIWT010000034.1 GCA_014360825.1 Chloroflexota bacterium
TACGGGGTGGACCTGAACCCCATGGCCGTGGAACTGGCCAAACTGAGCCTATGGCTAGATAGTTTCACCGTCGGCGCGCCCCTCTCCTTCCTGGACCACCACCTGAAGGTGGGCAACTCCCTCATCGGGGCGAGGGTGCAGGAGGTGCGAGCGGAATTAGAGAAGACAGCCGCGGGCCAGTACGACATGTTCGGCGGGCCTTTCGCCGGGCTCCTGACGGCCACCGAGTTGATGCGTGGAGTGGGCCTACGCACCGATGCCACCTTCGACGAGGTGCAGGAGAGCGCCGGGTTGTACGCCGACTTCGAACGAGCCATCTTGCCCTACAAGCGGGTGTTGGACCTGTGGGTGAGCAGGTACTTCGGCAACAAGCACGCCGATGAGTTCCTGCGCCTCTATGGGACCAAGGCGCTCCGGGCGGTGATGAACGAGGGCCAGGGCCTGTCTCCGGAGTACCGACAGGCTGTCCAAACCGCCCGCCAACTGTGGAAGGAGAAGCGCTTCTTCCACTGGGACCTGGAGTTCCCGGAGGTCTTCATTGACCTGGAGCGAAGCGATTGGAAGACGAATCCGGGGTTCGATGTCGTGGTGGGAAATCCGCCGTACTATGGTTTCAAGATATGGGGATCTGATAAGTGTTTCCTCATCTATGTGCAGCATCGGTACGAAGTATACGATTGGCACGCCGATATCTTCTACTACTTCGTTGAATTGGGAATTCAGTCTCTCAAAGAGGAGACGGGACGACTAGGGTTTATTACTTCCCGGTACTTCCGTCGTTCTCCAAGTGGCCAAAAACTTCGCCGGCTGATAGCTCCAGGGCTTCGCATCTTTGTCGACTTCACAGACATCCCAGTTTTTGAGGACCACAGCGTACACAGTTCCATATTACTCTATGCGAAGTCAAGCAACGACGGTGTGTTTCTTGAAGCGACTTACACTCCTCACCAGCTTAAGCAAATAGGCGATGCTCCATACCAAGATACACTCCGTGCGTGGCTAGCAACGAACAAAGGGTTTGTTCTTCGAGGCCAAGCCTTGTTTGTAGAGTCACGACCGCTAGAATTGGACCAAAGGTCAATCTGCCGACTTGGTGACTTAGTTACTATCCGGGCTGGGATGCAAAGCGGACGAGATAAGGTCTTCGTTGGCCGGATTGAAATGGGACCGAGTGGTTTTGTCGGGCGATTGCCGGATGGTGCTCTGGTTCCACTGGAGCGCGAAATTGTCCATGTCTTTGTGAAGAATAGCGACATCGAGCGATATGTCCATGTGCCAAAGCGTTACTGCCTGTATGTTCCAAATGGTTTGACCGAGAAGCAAGTACTAGAACGTTTTCCAGGTGCCCACACGTTCCTCAGTGCATACAAGGATGAGTTGATGGCGCGGCGCAGCACGTTCAAGGTAGTTACGGAGGACAACTGGTGGGAATGGATGAATTCCACTGACGTGCATCTACAACCAGCGAAGCTTATCACTCCGTATCGGGCTTCCGAGAATCGATTTTCGTTGGATACTGAGCTGATGCTCGGCAGCATTGACGTTACCGTGCTAGCACTGAAAAGTACGACCGATGTCAGTCTGAACTATATCCTGGGTCTACTGAACTCTCGCCTATGCCAGCATACATACCATTCCTATGCCAAGCAATTGGGTG
Organism: Chloroflexota bacterium; assembly: GCA_014360825.1. Taxonomy (NCBI): domain Bacteria; kingdom Bacillati; phylum Chloroflexota; species Chloroflexota bacterium. Next base: position 1,658 of record JACIWT010000034.1, read on the forward strand.
GTGGAATCTACGATTACTATCCTAAGAATCTGAGTAAAGTCCCCATTCGCCGCATCGCCTTCACCACGCCGGAGGAGGAGCGGCGGGCGCTGGTGGAGGAGGGGAAGGGGCTGGTGGAAGCGGCCCTCACCCCCGCCCTCGCTGCGCTCGGGCGCCCCCTCTCCCAAACTTGGGAGAGGAGGACAGGGGGTGAGGGCTATGCCGCCTTCCTGGCCTCGCCCCTCGGCCGCTGGCTCGACGCCCGACTCACTGCCGACCCCGAGCAGGCCGACGTGGTCCACGACCTGCTGGCCTACCTGGCCGAGCAGATGATCGAGATGCACAAGGAGAAGCAGGACGAGGCCAGGGGCTTCCTGGACTGGCTGGCGGGCTACACGGGCCTGCCCATCGAGGATTGGAGACTCAAGACCAACCTGAGAGGATACTACCAGCACGACTGGGCGGAGATGCAACGCCTGTTGGACGCCAACCGCCGCCAGATCAAGAAGGTGGATGTGGTGGGACGAGAGGCATCAGAGCGAATCAAAGGGGAGTGGGAGGTGTCCACGGCCAAACTGCGGCCCCTGCTGGCCCGCATCGCCGCCACCGACCGGCTGATTGACCTGATCGTGTACCGCCTATATGGGCTGACGGAGGGTGAGGTGGCGGTAGTGGAGGGGTTGCAAACGGACGCGGAAACGGACAAACGGATGTAGGACAAATTGTCAATTTGTCCTACTATCGTAATCTATGACGGAAGCACAAAGGAGAGCACTCAACTGAAAGCGGGCTAAGGAGCCCGGTTTACCGGGCTTGGATGATCTTAGCCCGACGTTTTAACGTCGGGCGGAGCCAAGGATGGACGATGGAAGCGATTTCTTGCGGTGTAGTGATGGACGGACAGTAGGCGCTGATGGTCGAACGGTTCAAACTCACGGTCTGGGGCGGGAGCGGTGTCGCCACGCCCGAACTCATAGATGCGCTACGCCACGAGATGGGCGACCTGGCCATAGACGTCGTGTTGTGGGGGCGCAACCCGGAGAAACTGGAACTGGTCGGTGGCGTCTGCCGGCGCATGGCGGAGGCCAGCGGCCGGGACCTGGGCGTGACTTGGACCACCAACCCGGACGAGGCGGTCGAGGGCGCTCACTACGTGCTGAACCAGATCCGCGTGGGTGGGATGAGTGGGCGCGCTTTCGACGAGACCTTCCCCCGCGATTTCGGCATCCCCGGCGAAGAGACCGTTGGCCCCGGGGGCTTCAGCAACGCCCTGCGGACCATACCGGTGGTGCTGAAACATTGTCGCCATTTGGAGCAGGTGGCCCCCCAGGCTATCCTCCTAAATCTCACCAATCCCAGCAGCCTCGTCCAATATGCGATCACCCGCTACAGCAAAGTACACGTCCTCGGTCTCTGCGACGCTCCCGTTACCCTGATGAGGGGCATCGCCGAACTGCTGGGCGTGCCCTATGAGGAGTGCTCCTTCGATTACTTCGGCATGCACCACTTCGGCTGGGTTACCGGCGTGTGGTGGAATGGACAGGACCTGATGCCCAGGGCACTGGAGCGCATCGAGGACCTGCCGAAACTGGAGGTGGAACCCGAATTGGTGCGGGCTATGGGTGCCGTCCCACACCCGTATCTGAAGTACTACCTGCACCCGGACCGCATGTTGGCCAAGACGATGGGACGCCCCTGCCGGGCGGAGGAGTTAATTGCCTGGCAGGAACGCGCCTTGGAGTTCTATCGTCGCTGGGATTCCGGCGAAAAGCCCGCTATTTTGGCGCAGCGCGGCGCAGTGTGGTACCAGGAGATCATCGTGCCGGCGCTGCTCTCGATGATGCGGGATGACGGGAGAACCTATGTAGTCAACGTGACGAACAACGGCCTTGTCTCCTGGCTCCCGCCAGAGGCGATCATCGAGGTGCCCTGCACGGTTGGACGCGCGGGCGCACACCCCTTAGCGCCTGCCGACGTGCCCCCAGACATCCGGGCTATGATCCAGGTGAATTGCGCCTACGAAATAATGGCGGTGGAGGCTATCGTGGAGGGCTCCTACGAGAAAGCGTTGCGGGCTTTGATGTTGAACCCGATGGTGCGCGATTACCGTCAGGCCAAAGGCATTTTGGAATTCATCTGGCCGGAGAGATGATCGGATAGGTGAGGGGCGGGTGGTAGGGGCCCTTGGGCAGGCACAAGGCCTGCCCCTACTGTGGGTGCCCCTGGGCAGGCACAAGGCCTGCCCCTACTGGAACCCCTCGTACACGCGGATGCCATCCAGCAGGCTCCCGAACCAGATGCCCTCGCCGTCCGCGACGATGGCGCGCAAAGGAGCCTGCGAGAAGTACTGGCTGTAGTTGTGCCACTTCTCTCCGTCGTACATAGCCGCGCCGCCAATGGGGCCGGTGGGGAAATCCGCACCCACCCATATCTGCCCCCGATGGTCCATGGCCATCACCGTGGCCGTGTTGAAGGGCAGCGTCAGGTTCGTCATGTTGTAGGTGCGCCAGGCCTGGCCGTCGAAGGTGCTGACGCCGTCGAGCGTGCCGCACCAGATTCGCCCCTGGCTGTCAATGACCACCGAGGAAACAGTATCGAACGTTAGCCCTGAGTTGCGGGTGGTGTAGGAGGTCCACGCCTCCCCGTCCAAGACGCTGAGGCCACCCCATGTGCCGAACCAGATGCGTCCACGAGCGTCCATCGCTATGGATAAGACCCTGGCCCCAGCCAGGCCGGAGTTCTCCGGTGTATAGTTTTTCCACCGCTGCCCATCGAAGTAACTGACGCCGTTCTCTGTGCCGAACCAGACTGCGCCTATCGCCTGGCCGGATTGGGCCGAAGGTAGCATAGGCGCAATGCATAGCACGTGGTCATGGATCAGGCCGGAGTTCTGGGTGGTGTAACTCCGCCACTCGCCGCCGTCCAGCACGCTGACGCCGCCATCGGTGCCGAACCACACGCGCCCCGCGCTGTCCATCGCCACCGCGCGGACGTTGTCGTTGACCAAGCCGGAGTTCGCAGTGGAGTAAACGACCCAATCGCCATCTTGGAAGTGCGCTGCGCCCCGTTCTGTGCCCACCCAGACGCCTCCCTCACGGCCTACAGCCAGGGCGCGCACCGTGTTGCTGGGAAGGCCGGAGTTGCTCGTGACATAATATTTCCAGTCCTTCATCCACTGTGCGTATTGCAACTGGAAGTAGGTGAAGCCGATCAAGAGGCCCAAGGCCACCACCGACCCGAAGAGCCAGGTTGGCCGGTCAGGAGCGAGGGTGCGCAGTGTGCGCATCACGTTCGTGTGTTGGTCCAGCCACTCTACGCCGCTCATAAGCAGCGTGCCGGCGGAGAGGCACAGCGGAGCCCCGACGATCAGCGTGTACTGCGGCCACCTCGTAGGCCAGAGTAGCAACACGCCCACACCCAGCAGCAACCATAGCACATAGATGGGCTGGCGGCGGTAGAGGAAAGGAATACCCAGCATGGCCAGCCCCAATATGATGGTATCCCATGAGAGGAGGAAGACACCGGGGTGCCAGGGGATGGAGTGTGAGAGATAATAGAGTGGCTGCCACCACGGGAGATGTTGCCGCACCACGTATGCACTCTGCGAATAGGCGGGGTGGTAAAGGATGGACTCTAACAGACGGCCGACCGGATCAGCCCAAATCTGGATGTCCAGCGCCAAGAACACGAGCAAGGCGATGCCGGTGAATAGCAGCACGTTCCAGAACCGCTGCCGATTGTGCCAGGCCAGGAAGGGTACCAACACCAAGCCGACAACCAGATAGGGATACTTGGATGCTGCCGTTACACCGAGGGCGATGGCGGAGAGAATGAGCCAGCCATTGAGGCTGCTCTTCTGGGGCGCGCTTCTCTCGTAGGCCACGATAGTCAGAAGCGACGTGAAGGCGGGGAGAGCCTCCAGGTAGGCCTGCGAAGTGTACTTGATGGCCATAGTGTGAATGGCCAGAAAGAAGCCGGCGATCGGGTTCAATAGGGCCAATAGCGCCACCTGCAGCACACCGAACACGAGCGAGATGATGCGGGCCGTCGTCAGTCCCTCACGCCCGCCGCCACGGAGCAGAATGCCGGCTGCGTAGAGCAACTTGACCAGGGGCGGGTGCTCGAGGGTATGGCGATTGGCGATCAGCCTGGGCCAGTCCCCAGCCCTGATGGCCGAAGCGTACTGGGAGGCAGCCTCCATGTAGATTGGCTCGTCGTAGTCCACCGGCAGCATCAACACTGCTCGCCAGCGCAGGGCGAGGGCTAGCAGGGCGATGAGCAGGACAGCAAAATAGCGGGATCTCGAGTCTGTCATAGAGGTCAGATGATTTGGAAGCCTTTTTCGATGGTGAGGGTATCTATCACCTCGGCGCCCGGCACCAATCGCCCCTCCTTTTCCACGGTGATATACCTGAAGATGCTGTACGAGACGCGCACGCGAAATTCACCGCGGAGATCGCCGAATTCGTAGCGGTCAAACAGGTCGCACATCTCCTGAACTGTTGCCCCGGGGGCGACGGATTCGGTTCCGCTCAGATTTGCCGACAAATCATAGGTGTCTCTAAGCGGAAGCGGGTAGCCATCTGGGCCGAAGACTTCGATGAAGACCGCCGACGAGAGAGGAAGGAAGATATCGAGGCTCTCGCTGGATTCATTGGTCAGTTGGATGGTCAGTTCAATCGGCCAGCCTGGGCTGTAGGTATCTTGGTCCAGGCTTGCCTCTAAGCGCAACGTCTCTCTCGAACCGAAGTGGAAGGGGACTGGTTGGACCACCGGTTGAGGTGGAACCGTGGCCTCTTTGACGACGATGGCTGGTGTTAGTGTGACAGGCCGTGCGCCACCGCAGGAAGTTATCAGCATGGGACAGATTGCGAACAGGAGCAAGCCCGCGCGCAGGGCCTTATGTTCTTGGCAATTGTGATTCGGCTTCACGGCCCACCTCCTACTTCAGTTTCACCTGGCGCTTGTCTTGCGCATCGAAATCGTCTGTTTTCCCGGGGCCGATGCCCTGCCGCATCACGCTGGATGTCCCGAATGGTGTGTGGGGGATGCCAACGACGTGTCCAGCCTCGTGGCGGCTCGTTCTCTTTCGCAACTCGGTCTCCGTTGTCCCGTGTATTTTGCCGTCAATGGCGTCGTTGCCGCTGCCGGCGGGAGCCATGAGGTCAAAGACGTTGATCCTACTGGTCAGCGCCCCATCCCCATCGAGATCGGTGTTATTGAAGACGGCCACCAGTTCCTCTTCTCCCGCTTGTGTGGTCTGGTTCCATTTGAACACTTTCGTGACCGTTTCGTCAACACCGTTCTTATTCCAGAGATTGTAGATCGCCTCTTCATAGACGGTAGCGGTCCCCTGTCCCTTGTCCAGGGGCGCTACACCGAATATGACCTCGACATCATGGACGGTTCCGTTCGGCGCCACCATGTCCCCATCTGTGTTGAGGGATCGATAAGTATCTTTTGCCACTTGCAGCGCCGTCCTTACGGTGCTGCCCAGAAAGGTTGGGTCTTCGGGCACCTCGATGACTGTGAGCCCCAGGCTTGTCAAACCTTGCTTGGCGAAATCCTTCTCTGTGGCCGTGGATGAAGTGTTGAAGAACAGTTCTTTCTTGGTCGGATCCATGCGGTAGTGCGTTCCTCCGACGGTATATCCTCTGTACTCGTCTTCTTTGGTGAAGCCATCGCCTTTCTGATCTATCCCTGCCACCTCTTCGTCATCAGCGCTGTTTGCCTTGTCTGTGCCGCCGTTGGTGATTTCCCAGAAGTCGGCAATGCCGTCGTTGTCCGAGTCCCTGGGGATCTGCTGCTCATCCCAGTCGAGGCCCACGGTGGCCTTCACTTTGGCCACGCCAAAGTAACTGATGCTTTTGATCTCAATGGATGCCTTGCCGGTAAGGGGATTTGTTCTAATGGTATGCGCCGAGGTGGTACCATCGGCGAATGTGAACTGATCGTGCTGCGTGAGTTCGAAAGTAACGTCCACAGCGACGGCTATGCCTGTATCGGCCGTGACGAGGATGATATCGTTCTCTCGAGGGAGATAGGTGCCGGGGTTCTGGTCGAAAGCCAAAGAGAGGGCAGGATTGAGGTAAGCCACGCCGGGGTTCGCCATTGACCCTGGCCCTGCGAGACCCAGCAGGATGGTGATCCCCAGAAGCCAATGGAGGACCCGCCCGGCCGAATGAGGGTGTGTCATTTTCTGCCTCCAATTGCTCAGGTGTGCTGAGCAAATTCAGCCCGAGGGCTGTGGATTGCCGTGAACCGTAACCGCTGCCCCCACTATGGCGGCGGTGGACTCACTGACCCCGAGGAGCAGCATAAATCCGGAGCCGACCAGGCCAGCCAGAACGGCGACGATCAAAGCCTTCAGATAGTGCATAGGCCGACCTACTCTCCTCCGACATCCATACGGTAAATCTTGCCCGACCTCCAATCAGCACACCACAGATATCTGCCATCCCAAGCCAGGCCCCCAGGGTAATCGCTCAGGGCGTCCAGGCTGCTCACTACGTTCCCACTCCGAGGGTCGATTTTGTAGATCCTCGCCAGTGCGTAGTCGCTGAGCCACAGATAGGAACCGTCCCAGGCTATTCCAGAGGGGTGCTCTCCAGGGGTGTCGAAATTTGCTACTATCCTGCCACTATCGGGGTCAATCTTGTAGATGCTGCTGGTGCCATCGGTCTTCTCTTCCTTTCCCCCGTCCACATACCACAGGTAAGTTCCATCCCAGGCCAGATCCTCCGCATTACATCCCGGACCGGGGGCTTCAAACTTCTGGACAGCCTCTCCACTCCGGGGGTCTATTTTGTAGATGTACAGTTTCGCCTGTGCGCAACCCAAGGTGTAAGAGTTACCGCTATCTACATGCCACAGGTATTTGCCATCCCATGTTAACCCCTCCGGATCGGTGCCTGGAGCGCGGAAGGACTTGATCACACTTCCATCAGCAGGGTCAATGGCGTAAATGGTTTCGCTGTTGAAGTCGCAGTTCCACAGATATTGTCCATCCCAGGTTAGTCCCGTGGGGAAAGAGGAGGGTGTATCAAATTCCATCGCTGTTGCCGGTGGGGCGGCTGTGGGCATACGAGGAGCCTCGGTGGGCTTTGCAGGGGGTACTGGGGTGGGTGTGGCTGCGGGAGGGCGACACCCGACTAAGAGGAACAGAACCAACGTGCTGCCAACTATCTTCTGGGCCAACTTCGGGACATCCATTTTTTCTCCTTCGGCGATAGCCCGAGTTACACTCGGCTTCGCGCTTCACTTGGCGAATCAGGGATTCGCGTTTCCCAATTCCAGGTGTTTGTGAACAGGTGGCGCTGCCCCGAAGTACCCGTGGCTGCAATATGGTCTGCCGCTGGGCAGCCCTCTCACTTTACGTTGCCATTATATCACCGAATCGCGCAGAGGTCAACAGGGCCAGGGCTGTGGTTGACAGGCATGGGGAATTGGGTTATAATTGCGCACAGTCTTTGGAGTCTATAGTCTCCTGACATCCCTTGGGCCACACCCCAGGCGGGTGTGGCAGTTCTTTGCTCTCATCTCTGCATAGAAGGAGTGCGTTTATGCAACAACGCGACGTTAGCCTGTTGATCGCCATCGTTCTCTTGACCTTGGTCGCCGCTTGGGTGGTGAATCCCAACAACTCGGGCATCCACATCAAAGCCGGGCCTCTGGTGATTGACCGCGATATCCGCATCCACCAGGGGCTGGATCTGCAAGGGGGCATGGAAGTGTTCCTCGAAGCAGACCCGGCCGAAGGCCAAGAGGTAACAACAGAAACGATGCAAGTGGCAAAAAGCATCGTCGAGAAACGTGTGAACAGCCTGGGTGTGGCCGAACCCCTGGTCCAGCAAGCAGGCGGCAACCGCATCATCGTCCAACTCCCCGGCGTCGCCGACCCGGAGCACGCGATATCCACCTTCCAACAGACGGGTCTCCTGGAGTTTGTGGACGCTGGCCTGACCAGGCTGCCGGTAGGCGCTCGCATCAAGACCAGTTATCACGAGACGGGGGAGGTAGGGCCTGTGGTGCCCACACCGGTCCTGACGCCTACTGAGGGCCCATCGCCCACGGCCACGGCGACCCAAGAGCCCACCGCGACCCCCACGGCCACCGCTGCGCTCTCGCCTACGCCCCAGGCCGACCTTACTCCCACGGTCCAGCCTACCCCGACGCCGGCAGAGCGCATCTTCCACACGGTTATGACCGGGAAGGATCTGAAAGCGGCCGTGGTGGCACTGGACGATCTGACCAAGAAGCCGGAGATTCATTTTCAACTCACCGATGAGGGAGCCAAGATTTTCGCTGCCCACACCGCAGCCAATGTAGGTCGCTACCTGGCCATTGTCTTGGACGGCGAGGTCATCTCCTGCCCGGTCATTGAGACCGCGATCCCCGAGGGCAGTGGCCGCATCACCGGCGATTTCCCGTTGTCCGAAGCGCAGTCCATCGTGATCCAGTTACGCTACGGTGCGTTGCCTGTGCCACTCAAGATTATCTCCACCCGCCAGGTGGGGCCTACTTTGGGTCAGGACTCGATACGCCGCAGCACTACGGCGGGCATCATCGGCGTCATCATCGTGCTCACCTTTATGCTGGTATATTATCGCCTGCCCGGTGTCTTGGCCGACATAGCCCTGGTCATCTACGGCCTGGTGAGCGTATCACTCTTCAAACTGATCCCCGTCACCCTGACCCTGCCGGGGATAACCGGGTTCCTGCTCTCCGTGGGCATGGCGGTGGATGCCAATATCCTGATCTTCGAGCGTATGAAAGAGGAATTGCGGCGTGGCCGCGCTCTCAAAGCCTCCATTGAGGCTGGCTTCGCTCGGGCGTGGACCTCCATCCGCGATTCCAACATCTCCACTCTGATCACCTGCGCGATCCTGTGGGGCTTTGGCTCGAATTTCGGGGCCAGCGTGGTGCAGGGGTTCGCCGTCACATTGTTCATCGGTGTGGCGGTGAGCATGTTCACAGCGGTCATTGTTACTCGCACGCTGATGCGCTTCGCCTTCGCCCTCGGCGGTGAGCGCCTGCGCGAGGTACATTGGCTCTTGGGCGCATGAGATAGAGGAGGGTTTATGTTAGATATTGTTGGCAAACGCTACTGGTTCTTCTTGATCTCTGCCCTGGTCATCATTCCCGGGCTGATTGCTATGATGGTCTCGATGGCCCGCTTCGGGACACCCCTGCGGCTGAGCATTGATTTCACCGGCGGGGCATTGATGGAACTGCAGTTCCAGCAGCCCGTCGCACCTGGGGACGTGCGAGCCGTGTTTGTAGCCCACGACTACAGTGACACAATGGTGCAGACTACTGTGGATCAGCGCACGGTGTTGGTCCGTTCCAAACCCCTGGATTCTGCGACGAAGGTGCTCATCCAAGATGAGTTACGGGAGAAGTTCGGTCCGCTGACGGAACTCCGTTATGAGTTCGTGGGCCCAACCGTAGGGCGGGAAGTGACGAGAAGCGCCGCGCTGGCGGTGCTCGCGGCTGCTGGGGCGATCATCATGTATCTGATCTTCGCTTTCCGCAGCGTGCCAAACGCCATACGCTACGGCATCTGTGCCGTGGCGGCCATGATACACGACATCCTGGTGGCCGTGGGGGTGTTCTCCATCCTGGGTTTGGCCTTGGGGTGGGAGGTGGATGCCCTTTTCCTCACCGCCATCCTGACCGTGATCGGTTTCTCCGTGCAGGATACGATTGTGGTATTCGACCGCATCCGCGAGAATATTCCCAAGTGCCGAGGGGAGCCTTTTGAGTTGGTGGTGAACCGCAGCCTGCTGGAGACATTGCACCGTTCGCTGGCCACACAACTCAATGCCATTTTCGTGTTGATCGCCATCTTTTTCTTCGGCGGGGCGACGATGAAACAATTCGTGACCGTGCTGATCGTCGGCCTGCTCAGCGGCACGTATTCCTCCATTTGCAATGCCGTGCCATTGCTCGTAGTCTGGGAGAAGAACGAGATCGGTCAATTTTTCGCCCGTCTGAGGGGCCGGCCCGCCCAGGCTTAGGGACGAGAAGCCGTGGGGCGCAAGGGATGCGAGGTAGGATTCCACAATAGCCCGGGATCGAAGCAGGGCTATTGTTGTTTTGCGAAAGAGCAATGAGATGGAATTGGTACTGCTCCGTTACGGTGAACTATGGCTGAAGGGGCACAACCGTCCGTTCTTTCTCCGTCGGTTGCGGCACAACGTCCGCGATTGCCTGAAACAACACGGTGTGACCGGTCAAATTCGGGAGGAAGATAGCCGTCTCATTGTGTACACCGCCGAGGCGTCGGCCATCCTGCCACATCTGGCGCGCATCTTCGGAGTGACCTCGGTGAGCGCGGGGATTGCCGTCCCCAAGGATTTGGAGTGCATCCGTGCGGAGGTGCGCCGGATCGCGCTCTCTCAGTTGGGGCCGGAGGTCAGTTTCCGCATCCGCGCCCGGCGAGCTGACAAGAGATTTCCCCTCACTTCGCCCCAGTTGGAACACGAACTGGGGGCGGAGGTACAGGATCTCACCGCAGCGCCAGTGGACCTCTCGGATCGCGCTGCCGTTACCATTGGCGTGGAGATCGAAAGCACGCAGGCCATCGTGTACAGTCAGACGCTCCCTGGGCCGGGCGGACTGCCGCTCAACACTCAGGGCCGTCTGGTAGCCCTCGTCTCCGGCGGGATTGATTCCCCCATCGCCGCCTGGCTGATGATGAAACGCGGCTGCGGTATCATCCCGGTCCATTTCAAACAGAACGAGGAGGAACTGGCGAAGTTCTTCGAGATGTGCGAGGTGTTGCAAAGTTACGCCTACGGCTGGCGGATCAAGCCCATCGTGCTCGACCACGCCGAGGTGTTCGGGCCGGTGTACGAGCGGCTGCGGGCGATGGGCGAGGAGCGCTGGACGTGCGTTTTCTGCAAGCGCACGCTGCTAACAAAGGCCTCTGAGGTGGCCGATCAGCACCGGGCAGAGGGGATCGTTACCGGCGAGAGCCTGGGACAGGTGGCCAGCCAAACCCTGGCGAACTTGCGCGCCATCTCATACGGACTGGACAAGCCCATTCTGCGTCCGCTCATCGGCATGGACAAGGTGGAGACCATGGCCCTGGCCCGGCGCATCGGAACATTCGACATTTCCACCCGCAAATCTCCCCGTTGCCGCTACGTCCCTGCCAACCCTCTCACCGAGACGACTTTGCCCCGACTACTGGAGATTATGGCCCGACTGGAGGAGTAAGGAAGAAGATGGGTATGTTCAATAGGCTGTTTGGAAAAAGGAAGAGCGGCGAGAAGGATGACGCGGAAACAGCAGCTGAAAGATTTCGGGAGGATACGGATGGTGGCATCGGACAAAAATCGAATCGGTTTTGTATCCACCCGCTTGGCGGGCACGGACGGTGTCTCTCTGGAAGTAGCAAAGTGGGTCCGGATATTGACTGGGTTCGGCTACGAGTGTTTCTTCTTCGCTGGCGAATCGGAATGGCCAGCCGATCACAGTTATGTGGTGCCGGAAGCACACTTCAAGCATCCCGAGATCCAAGCCCTGAACGCCGACCTGTTCGACAACTACACCCGCTCCCTGGAGACCTCCCAGAAGGTCCAGGACCTCAAGTCCCACTTGAAAAAGCACCTGTACGAATTCGTGCGTCAATTCCACGTGGATTTGCTGATCGCAGAGAACGCCCTGTCGCTGCCGATGAACGTTCCCCTGGGCCTGGCGCTCACAGAGTTCATTGCGGAGAACTACTTTCCAACTGTTGCTCACCACCACGACTTCGCCTGGGAACGAGAGCGTTACGCCATTACCGCTGCCGATGACTACTTGCGTGCCGCCTTTCCGCCCACCCTGCGGTCGATCCATCACGTGGTCATCAATTCATTCGCCGGTCGTCAGTTGGCACTTCGCACAGGGGCGACTTCTACGCTGGTACCCAACGTGATGGATTTCGATTCGCCACCGACAAAGCCAGATGCCTATGCCGCCGACCTCCGGTCAGCGCTTGGCCTCCGCCCCGATGAGTATCTGCTGCTCCAGCCGACACGGATCGTCCCCCGCAAGCGCATCGAACTCGCCATTGAATTGGCGCGCCGACTGGACCTGAAATGCGCTCTGGTGATCTCCCACACTCCTGGCGATGAGGGCTACGCCTACCAGGACTATTTGTTGGACTACGCCAATCTCATGGGCGTGCGGGTGATTTTGGCATCCGACATCATGAACCATTCCCGCGGTCAGACAGAAGATGGGCGAAAGATCTACTCTATGTCCGACATTTACCAGCAGGCTGATCTGGTTACCTATCCCTCCAGGGTAGAGGGTTTTGGCAACGCCTTTCTGGAGACTATCTACTACCGACGGCCGATCGTGATGAGCACCTACGAGATTTTCAAGACCGATATTCAGCCCAAAGGTTTCAGGGTAATCGGATTCGGCGACTTCATCACGGAGGAGACTGTTCGCCAGGCCCGCGCTGTGCTGGGCGATGCGGATTTGGTGGCCGAGATGACCGAGCACAACTACGAACTCGGTCGCCTATACTACTCATATCGCACGCTGGAAACTCGCCTGAGCACCCTCATATCCGCGCGCCTCCGAGTGCTACAGCAGGCTGGCGGGTATGGGGGATATAAGCGATTGTGAGGACCGGCCCTGAGGATCGGATTCGCGAGCATTTAACGTTTCTTTATGGTGCAGAGCAGGGTGCCCGACTCTGGCCGTTGCTCGCTGCGCGCTTGGAGGCGTTTCGACGGCGCAACCCGCGATTACAGGCTCCGTCTCTCGCGACGGACTGGCTGGACGAGCGTGACGTCTTCTTGGTCACCTATGGCGATCAGATTCAGGAGCCGGACAAGCCTCCTCTGCAGAGCCTGGACGAAGTGTTGACCGCACTGGCCGGTGATTTTCTGCGCGGCGTTCATATCTTGCCTTTCTATCCCTATTCCTCCGACGATGGCTTCTCGGTCATAGATTACAAAGCGGTGGACCCCCATCTCGGCAGTTGGGAAGACATCCATCGCCTGGGCCAGCACTTTCGTCTGATGTTCGACGCAGTCATCAACCACATCTCCCGGCATAGTGCCTGGTTCCAGGGCTTTCTCCATGACCAGCCGCCCTACACGGACTACTTTATAAAGGTAGACCCTTCGACTGACTTGTCGCAGGTGGTCCGCCCACGCGCCCTGCCATTGTGGTCGGCAGTGGAGACAGCCCACGGCACGGAGTACGTGTGGACTACTTTCAGCGAGGACCAGATGGACCTCAACTACGCCAATCCGCAGGTACTGCTGGAGATGATCGAGGTGCTACTATTTTACGTGGAGCAAGGGGCAGGGTTGATTCGTCTGGATGCCATTGCTTTCCTGTGGAAAGAGCACGGCACCCCTTGCATTCACCTGCCCCAAACCCATCGGGTGGTAAAACTATTCCGGGCTGTGCTAGATGCGGTAGCACCTGGGGTGCTCCTCGTCACTGAGACCAATGTTCCCCACACCGAGAACATTTGTTACCTCGGTGATGGCACCGACGAAGCCCAGTTGGTGTATCAGTTCCCGTTGCCGCCACTCACATGGCACGCGTTTCACACCGCCGATGCCACTTGCCTGCAGCGTTGGGCTGCCGGGCTGAAGACCCCCTCACCTCGCACTACGTTCCTCAACTTCTTGGCCTCCCACGACGGGATCGGCTTGCGCCCTGTTGAAGGAATCCTGAGCAAAGAGCAAATCGCTGAGTTGGTTGCCCTGGCCGAAGCCCACGGTGGTTACGTCTCCTATCGAGCCAACCCTGACGGCAGCCGGAGCCCTTACGAGTTGAACATCGTCTATTTCGATGCCCTGAACGACCCTAACGCCGATGAGCCACAGTCTATCCAGGTGGACCGCTTCATGGCCTCCCAGGCTATTCTGCTCAGTCTGGCCGGGGTACCGGGGATCTACGTTCACAGTCTCTTCGGCAGCCGCAATTGGCGGGAGGGGGTGGCCCAAACGGGCCATTATCGCACCATCAATCGCCAGAAGTTCCAGAGATTCGCGTTGGAGGCCGAATTGATGGATCCATCATCCACCCGTTACCAGGTTTTCCACCGCTATCGGGCTCTGATCAAGGCCCGGAGCAGTGAGTTGGCCTTTCACCCCAACGGTGACCAGCGCGTTCTGGCTGTCCATCCGGCCTTGTTCTGCCTCGTGCGCACAGCCCCAGACGAGTCCAGTCGGGTGCTATGTGTTCACAACGTCTCCCCTGTGCCGCAGACATTCCACGCCGATCTTGCGGATGCGGGGTTCCGGGCAAATACCGCATTAGTGGACCTCGTCTCCGGAAAGCAATTCTCGACAACAACCTGTGCTGGCTTGACGATGACTGTGCCTGGCTATGGAGTGCTGTGGCTAAGGGAGAGCCGACCGCGCTAAGGGCTATCGTTTGTTCCGGATTCGCGTCCGGTTCAGATAACAGGTAGAATTGGAGGTGTGGGGGTATGACCGAGATAGAACGTGCGCTTGCCTGCTTCAATGAAGGTTTCAGTTGTGCCCAAGCGGTGTTATCAACGTATGCTCCTCGGTTTGGTCTGGACCGCGAAATGGCCCTGAGGATAGCAGGGGCATTTGGCGGTGGTATGGGGCGCCTGGGCGAAGTATGCGGGGCGGTAACCGGTGCCTTTATGCTCATCGGGCTCAAATATGGTAAGATAAGGGCGGAAGATGATCAGGCCAGGGAAACAGCATACGCTTTGGTGAGGGAGTTTGCGGATAGGTTCACGTCCCGTAATGGCTCGATCAGATGCAAAGAGCTACTGGGCTATGATATCAGCACTCCGGAGGGGCTGGCGCTGGCCAGGGAGAGGGAAGTCTTCACTACTGTCTGTCCGAAATTAGTTCGGGATGCGGCAGAGATCATCGGGCAGATGTTGGCGACCGCAGATGCAGGTGGAGGTTGACCATGGAAACTCGACCGTTTGGCAAGACCGGGGTGAGCCTGCCCATCCTCAGTTTCGGTGCCCAACGCATCGTGGACGAGGAGGGCTGCAGTGAAGAGCAAGCCGTAGAGATCTTGAACACGGCGCTGGATCGAGGCAT
>JACIWT010000035.1 GCA_014360825.1 Chloroflexota bacterium
TTTGCACTCAAACCCAGAAAGGGCAAGTGGAGACGTATATCCGCGGCTTATCCGACCTTTTCTCTCGGACGCCGAAGTGAGATCATTGCCAAATGTTATTCACCAGGATGGGGAGAAGGGCATGGTATGGTGGTGAAGGCGTCGGTGAGGGCGTCGGAGTATCGCCAGCCCACCTATCACCGAAGTTCACCCCTATCGTTACCATATCTGAGATGACCATCACACCTACGCGGTCAGTTGTGGTAGAAAGATAGCCAGGGGGATTATCCTCTGTGACTACGTAAATGCCCGGTGCCACATCGAAGAAAGCAAACCGCCCATCACGCTGGGTAGTGTAGGCCGGGCGGAGTTCCTGCGTCTTGGCACTATTCCAGAGACGAATGACTGCGCCAGGCAATCCCAGGTTGGCTTCGTCTGGATCCACGATCCCATTCCCATCCAAGTCTTCCCACACCATGCCCGTAATCGAGCCTGGCCGGGGTGTGTACGTTGGCGTGGGAGTAGGCGTGTGGGTTCCGGTGGGTGTCGAGGTAGGGGTGGCCGTCGGTGTCGGCGTGGGCAGGTAATAATTCACCACCAGTTTAGGCCGCCGCTGGGCGTAGTCACCGTAACAGTAGTCCGAAGACGCGAACCAGAACTCCTGTTTGTTGCCGGTGCCAATCAGGATCATACCATAGTTCGTAGCCGGGTTGGCTACCCAATCGCGCACCATATTCGTGACAGACCAGGCAATGACGCGCTTCTCAGAGGGCAGCAATGGTTGGAGAGTTTCAATATCCTCGGCGACACTCGCCCGATCCGAAGAACCATCGCAGCCAGCCACCTCCCAACGCAGACCAGTGCTGGCATGGCTCCACGTCACTTCACAGGCCGTCCAAGGCTTCAGCACACGGTAGATACCCACATCGAGAGACCAAGGAGAAGGGCTGTACGCGTCCCCGGGGTCCAAATCTTCTACATGGTCATTCTGCACCAATAATAAAGTGGCAGAGACGATAGAGGACCCCGCGGGGATAGGACGGAGGTCGAATTTAATCAGTGTCCGTCTCGAGCGGTCGTACCGCACAAACAGGCGGATATCTGTGCACCGTTGCGTGGTAGGAGCGATATCCACCGTGGTATCCTCGACCCCGACATAACTGCTGCTGGGGCTGACGCCGTATTGGAAAGCCATCACAGCGGGCGGAGCAGGAGGCGTTTGCGTGAGTGTCGGGGTAGCCGTGGGTGTCGGTGAGGGGCCTGGGGTATGAGTGAGTGTATGAGTAGGCGTTGGGCTCGGCGTCACCGGCGTGGGCGTCCAGGTGATGGTGGGCGTGGGGCTCGGCGTCACCGGCGTGGACGTCGAGGTGACGGTGGGCGTCGGGCTCGGTGTCACCGGCGTGGACGTAGAGGTGACGGTGGGCGTCGGGCTCGGCGTCACCGGCGTGGGCGTCCAGGTGATGGTGGGCGTCGGACTCGGCGTCACCGGCGTGGACGTAGAGGTGACGGTGGGCGTCGGGCTCGGTGTCGCTGTGCTTGTGGTCGTAGGCGACGCCGTTGCAGTGGACGTCGCCGTGGGGGTCGGGGATGATGTTGCCGTTCGCGTCGGTATAGGTGTGGACGTAGGCGTATGCGTCGGACCGGGTGTGACCGTCCCCACCACGATCATCCCATCTACCTGAGTTGGATACAGACCTACTCCATCGCGAGTGGAGCCTTTCACATAGTAGAAATCCAAGGCCGTGGTCCCAGGAGCAAGTCCAGAGAAGGTGATGGAGCAGACACGCCCCGTGCCAGTAAAGGGTTCCGCAGGGTTAATGTTCGTGACCACGTACCAGACGGTGCCAGTGATATTGTCGGCCTGGTTCTTGACAATGAAGTGATTTATGGGGTCAAAGACCTCCCAGAGAGGCGTAACCTGCCCGGAGGGCACGTTCACCAAAGTCTTGTCGAAGGAGAGGCGGAAGTCGAGACCATAGTAGTTCCCCACGTTCTCCAGCCAGACCTCCACTGTTACATTTCCTCCTACATCCACAGTGGCTGGTGAGGGGAGGATTTTGATCACGCCGGGCAAGTCTTGGGGACTCACCTCTTCTGACGCCGTGGTAGATCGCGATAGGAGGCTCAAAAAGAGCGCCACAGCCAACAAGCCAAACGCCACAGTGAGCGATACAATGGATATTCGCCTCTTCTGTAATCGTGTCGCCTTGTATTCTTCTAATCCATCTCTATTCTTTGCCATTTCGTTTCAGCCGAGCCATATAGAGAACGCAAGTGCGCAGACACGGCACAGGAAAGGCAATTCCAAATGACAGAGGAGGTGACTCTGAAAATCCCTTCCCCAAAACCTCGCACCATAAGACCAAGAAGAAGGCTGAGTGTATCACCCAGCCTTCTCGTCACAGCCCGACCGGGTATACTTTCCACCACGCCCCGGTCCCTACATCCCCACTGCTTTCTTCCAAATGATGGGCAGGTACAGATAGAAGCGATGCGCTGGTGGCGACCCCACCTCTATCGCACCGCCCAATTGCCTCGGATAGAGAGGGTCTCCATCGCGAGTGGACCCCTTGGCATAATAGAAATTCAGAGCCGTGGTGCCAGTAGTGAGCCCAGAGAAGGTGATGGAGCAGAGCCGCCCTGTGCCCGTAAACGGCCCAGCCGGGTTCAGATTGGTAACGGCATACCAGATGGTACCATTCTCGCTGTCCGCCTGGTTCTTGATGATGAAGTGGTTCACGGGGTCGAAAAGTTCCCAAAGAGGCGTTACCTGCCCTGAGGGAACGCTCACCAGGTTCTTATCAAAGGAGAGGCGGAAATCAATGCCATAGTAATTTCCGACGTCCATCAACCAGACTTCCACCGTCACGTTTCCGCCTACGTCTACCGTGGCCAGAGAGGGGCGAATCTGAATAACGCCGATGTTGCTCGCATCATAGGCCACTGCTTCTGCGGCGGGGTATCCCTCGGTGCAAAGGACGGCCAAGCCCAAGAAAATCAGGGATGCCAGGCAAAGCGCTGCCCCAATGATCCCTTTGAATTTGGCTTGTTGCACTCGTATCATCGCCATATATCCCAAAAGGTGAATGTGCGAAAGGCAGCCGGTGCACCTCCGCCCGATGTGGTGTTCACCAAAATCACCGGCAAGTAGAGTTCATACCGCGGTCGCGCATACCCAAACAGCACAGCCACTGCCTGATAATCGGTTACCAGTTCCACTGGCACGGGATCAAGGGGCGTAGTCCGCCGGTATCCGCTCAGGACATGATTTCTATCGCTCACAGTAACCAGGTACTGGCCCCGAGGCAGGTTGGTGAAAGAGAAGAAGCCGTTGGCTTTGGTTGTAGTAGTAGAGACCAGGATTTGATCAGCGATGGTAACTATTCCACTTGAACCCTCGTTGCGATACAGATCCACTGTTACGTTGCCGATGCCCTGCTCGTTCCAATCGAAGGCCCCGTTATAGTTGACATCCTCCCAGACCACCCCATCAATCACGCCTGAAGGGGGCGGTGTGATACTCGGTGTGGACGTGATGGTTGGCGTGTGGGTCGGTGGAAGCGTGTGCGTAGGAGTTGGGCTGTAGATTGGCGTATGAGTTCGTGTAGGCGTCTGCGTCGGTGTATGAGTAGGTGTGCTCGTCGCTGTCGGTGACGGAGTTACAATGTTACAGGCTAAGTTCACATTTTGGCCTGGTGGATGAGCACAAGTCCAATTGTACCACGACCAGCAAGTACCGCCGTCGGGCGTGCGCAATAGGAAGGTGACGTTAGACCCTGCGTAGCAGCACACCTGCATCTGATACCACCCGTTAGTCTGACTGGTCTGCCCTGTGCCCACCAACATCCCTAGAGACCAAGCCTGGATCTGGGTGTAAAGTGGTGCGGGCTGCCCATTGATCGTGACATAGCCCTGGACGGTGCTACATGGCGGTGTGCTCGTGGGTGTGGAGGTGGCAGTGGGAGTGTTCGTCGGCGTATGGGTTGGAGTATAGGTCGGGGTGTGTGTGGGCGTCTCAGTAGGCGTCGCTGTCGGCGAAGGAGTATGGGTTGGGGTTTCCGTAGGCCCCCGCACTACAATCTGCCCATCTACCAGCGCTGGCCAGAGAGCCGCTCCATCACGGGTGGAACCCTTGGCGTAGGTGAAGTGCAAGGCCGTGGTTCCGGGGGCCAGGCCAGAGAACGTAACGGAGCAGATTCGCCCCGTACCTGTGAACGGCTCAGCAGGGTTAATGTTTGTTACCGCGTACCACACGGTGCCATTTGCATTGTCGGCCTGGTTCTTGATGATGAAATGGTTGACGGGGTCAAAAACCTCCCAAAGAGGCGTTACCTGCCCCGAAGGAACGCTCACCAGGTTCTTATCAAAGGAGAAGCGAAGGTCAAGACCGTAATAGTTTCCCCCATTTTCCAGTAAGATGTCCACCGTTACATTGCCCCCCACATCTATTGTGGCCGAGGGGGGAGAAATCCGGAGCGTGCCCGGGAGGTCCAAAACGTCAACATCATCCGACGCCAGGGTAGATGGAGGTAGTAGATCCATGAAAAACACCGTTGCAAGCAAAACGAACCCTAAAATGACTGGTACTGTGTACAACTTTCTGCGCTGGACGGTTGTTGGGCTGCGATTTTCCATCTTCTCCATATTTCCCCGCTTTCTCCATGAAAGTAGCAGTCAAACTACGGGACTATGCCCATGGGACAGGGCTGGTGCACAGATAGTTGCCTGCGGCGATGACCATATCCACGATGTCCACCACCCCGTCTGCATTGATGTCTGCACGTTCTGTCAATGGGTCCACACTCATATCGTACTTGCCACCGATGATGCTCATATCGAGGATATCAATCTCATCGTCATCGTTTGCATCTCCCCCCAGCAGTTTCACCGTGGGGAGCACATTTTCCCCTCGGACGGGCGTCACCGCGCGCTGTGCATCCAGGTAGCGAGCCATCTCTACCGCGATGGTGTACGAATCCACAGGCAAGGTCAGGGTATACCAACCGCCCATGTCGGTGGTATCGCCAACACTGAGGGGCAAGGCTGTTACCTCTGCCCCGCTCCAATCGGTTCGTCCCTGCAATTCTACCTGTCCGGTGATGATTGCCTTGGGAAGGACTCGGATAGTCCCCGGAATCACCGTCGGTATCATCCGCTCTCCATCTCGGGATGCCAGGCGCGGATCGGAGATGTCCACAGTGGCCGTGTCCGGGAGTGTGGGAGGGCTTTTCCCAACGAACTGGACCCATGCGATGGGTCCTGAGCCTGTGACCGGGGGCGCGGGCCGCAGTTGCGTGGCCGCGAAATGAACAGTGCCCGCCACATTGTCTATTGTGGCCGACCACTGTGGTGGAGTGTAACCGGGGTTCAGGAAAGTGTCGTCAAACCCCGCCCCCTGCGCCTCCAAGAGATCGGGATCGAACGTCAGCACGAACTGATAGCCGTACACATTCTCACAAGTGAGGACAATGGTGACGGTGATCGCGCCATCGGCCTCCATGATCTCACCGGGAGGCGGAACCTGAACCTGGATTTCAGGTCCCGATTGCGCTCCCGCACAGACCACTCCCAGACTCATGATGAGAGAGACCAACACGAACACACCGACCAGCAAGGCCAGCCAGGGGTCTGGTTGTCTTCTGACATCCGACATGTTCTCCCACCCCTTCGTGTGCTATGTTGATTGCTTCGCCTTGCGCCGCACGACCCACACGATGATCGCAAGGACCAGCACGAGGACAGCGACCTCCAAAAGGAATGAGGTAGAAGGCCCGCCCGTGGCAGGAGGCGGTTCGCTGATCGGGGTCGGAGAGGGCGCGGCGCGCGTCGGCGAAGGCTGGCTCACCTCCGCAACGATGACTGGCGTGGCCGTGGGAGCGGGAACCGCCGTCCTTGCCGGTGTTGGGGTGGGCGGTGGCTCCGTGGGAGCAGTCGTCTGAGTCGGCAGCGGTGTGTCGGTGGGCGCGGGTGAGGTGGTCTCTTCGGCAGGCGCAGCGGTAGTCGGCGCTTCGGTGAGTATAGATGTTGGGCTCGCTGCTGGCGCCTGCGTGGGCACCCCTACCGTTGGCTGAGGTGGTGGCGGGGCCTCGGTCGGTGTGGGTGGCGCTTGCGCAGCCTCTACCACTCGAATCTCGCTGTCTGTGGTAGATGCGGGGATGGTTTCGCCTGTGCGCGTTGCCATCTTCTGGTAGGTGATGGTCAGTGGGCTACTGGCGACCGCGCGCTTTCCCTTGAAAGTGATGATATATGCAGTGCCACTGCCGTTCACCGCCTCGCTGGGGTTCAGTTGCGTCAGCGCAAACCAGATGGTGCCTTTCTCGTTGTCGGCGGTGTTGCGGATGACGAAGTCCACGCTCAGCAGATCGCCGGGCCGGACTTGGACGCCATCGGTGGTTGGATCGGCATCCACCACTTCCACGACTGAAGGGTCGAAACTGAGGCGGATGTCCAGCCCATAGAGGTCGCGCACATTCTCCACGCGGACCTCCACGGCCGCGGTTTGTCCCTCCCCGACCAGTGCCGGAGCGGGAATGAGATGGATCAGGGTAGTCTGTTGAGCCAAAACGCCACTCGTGCCAAGGAGCATGATGCAGAGGAGCACACAAACACAGGACGAAGTCTTGACCAAGATAGGTCGCATGATTCCATCCCCTTCGTGGTTGTTCTTAGCGCATAGATGTAGGGAGTGGCGGTCTCCGCCACCCCTCTCGATGGGTCTCACGACTTGGTGAAGCGGTCAAAGAGCACGCAAGTGTGGGGGCGACAGTCGCGCTGTCGCCCCCATACCCGGTACATTCTCACGCCCAGGGCACTGGGCTGGAGAGATCGTAGTTCCCCGCCGCCAGCACCAAGTCCAGGATGTCCACCATGTTGTCCGCGTTGATGTCCGCTCGTGGGTCGGTGATGTCGCTGCCAGACTTGCCAAATTGGCCACCGATGATGGTCAGGTCCGAGATATCAATAGTGTCGCTGTCGTCCGCATCGCCGCCCAGCAACTTCACCGTCCCCAGGTCCAGCGTCTCGCCCCCTACCACCACATCCTTGTAAGCATCCAGGTAGCGGGTCATCTCCACCGTGAACTTGTAGGTGTCATCCGTCATGTTGGCGAAAGAGTACGTGCCCCATGCCCCAGTGGTGTACGGCGCCGGATCATACCCGTAGGTCTGTCCAGGCTCCGGGTCTACCACCGCTCCAGAGTCGTTGTCTCGACCCTGCAGGTCCACCACACCGCTCACCGTCGTCGTGCCCAGGATGAGCACCGAGTCGTCGGTTACCGAGTCCACGTAGATGTTGATGCCACCCTTCGCGCCCAGCCTGACCGAAGCATCCTGGAGGTCAATGGTGGCGCTCTGAGAAGACCCCGAGATGTCCTGAGCCTGGAAGGTGATCCCCAAGATCACCCCGCCCGTGGCATCGTACTCCGCATCCGGCGCTTGGCGAGAGTAGTGATAGTGCACCGTACCCGCAACGTTGTCGTAGGTCTTGACGGATTCACCACTGGCCTTGAAGTCACCATCGGCCAGGGAGACCACCTGCAGTTTGGTCGGATCAAAGGTCAGGTCGAATTGGACGCCATACAGATGGTGGGTGTCGGTTTTGATGTAAGCAGTGAAGTTCTCGCCCTCGCGGACTGTCGCAGGAGCATCCACATAGAGTTTCCCGAACACCCAGGGATCGTAGTCCACGGATCCACTTACACCGTCACCGTTAGTGCCCGTAGGACCGTCAATGTCTCCCCACTCGTTGTACTCGGCAATAACACTGGTCGCACCGCCGTTGTTGATGCCATAGGCAGTGTTGGAACGGAAAGCGTTGCCGTAGACCTGCACCGTCCCGCTGGGAGTGGCGGTAAACTCGATCCCGTCTGAACCGTTCTCGTGGACATAGTTGTCTACCACCTTCAGCCCGGTGACTGCCCCCGCGAAGTACATGCCATCGGCTGGCCAGTTTCGGATCTCGCAGTCCCGCACCCACAGCCTCTGCACGCCGGCGTTGACATAGATGCCGCAGTCGCCAGGATCGCCACCCGTGCCGTCCAGGGTGATGCCCTCGATGGTTACGTCATCGGCGCTCACTGTGATGCCGTGCGAGCCAGGGCCGATGATGGTGCCATCCTCGCCCATGATGGTGATGCCCGCCTTGTCCAGCGTGATACCGCCTGTGTAGGTGCCTGCGCGCAGCACCAGGGTATCGCCGGCGGACATGGTGTCAATGAGGGCGTTGATGTCATCAGGATCGCTGGTGTTGTCCACGTAATAAGTATTGGAGCCGGGTGTGCTCGGATAGTTGCCCAGCCACGGCGAGTAGTCCACGTTGGCGCTCACCTTGTCGCCGGAGCCTGGCCCAACTGGACCGGGACCATCCGCCGCACCCCACCAGTTGAGCTCGGCGTCCACGTCGGATGTCATGCCGTCAACGTACATACCATATTGGCTATTTCCTGAGATGCTGTTTTGATGAAGGGCCAGAGAGGTGAAGGTGCCGGTCCCGCAATCGCTCGTGCACTTGTAGACGGTCACGCCGTAGCCCCAACCGGTAATAGTGTTATCTGTGGCAGTCAGGGACACGTTATCGTCATCGTACCCGCCTGCAATCTCTAGGCCCTCTGAGGTGTCTCCTCCACTTCCTGTAATGGTATTATCCGTAACGTTGATGGTGAGGTCCGCCATAGCACGGACGCCGGCAGCACTAACGTCGGTTTCGTCGAATGGGCTTGGGAGTGCCATTGGCGGGTCGCCGGCTATGATGCCATAGAAGTCCTCGCGACCGATGCCCGTATCGGAACCCGATACGTCGTTCCCTGAAATCGTGCCGCTTCCGCCCCAGAAGTAGATGCCCGTTTGGCCGTTGGTTACATCGTTGTTCGTCACGTCGGCATTGCTGTCCAGAACCAGTATCGTAGCGGCGGTCCAGGTTGGGCCCAGCCAGGACACATCGGACACGGTGTTACCGCTCACTGTCCCGCTCGCGCCCCATCCCACCTGAATGCAGTTCTGCGCCGTTACATTCGTGGGGCCATAGCCGGTGACAGTGTTGCCACTGACGTTGACCATCAGCCCCGTGCCATTCAGGGCCATGCCGTTCTTCTGGAAGTCGTGAATGTTGCTATTGGTAACCGTCAAGGTGCGAGGGGACCCATCCGCATTATATGCGTAGAGGGCTACACCATGCTGGGCGCCGCTCCACGGCGTGTCGCGGACATCCTTGATCTCCACCTCGGCCACCGTTCCACCTGCGTTGTAGTATCCAATGCCGATGAACCGGTAGTTGGCATTGCCTTTGCCTGCACCATCCACCATCAGGTTCTGGATGGTGACGTTGTCCGCGTCATGCACATACACAACGGGTTTGTTGTTATTCGAGCCGGTCGTGAAGTACTTGCTCAGCGCATCAGGCGATTGGATGACTGTGCTGGAACCCACGCCCTGCAATGTCAGGTTCTTTGTGACCTCCACCTGTTCGACGTACGTCCCCGCCGCGACATGCACGGTGCCACCCGAGGCGACAGCGTTGATGCCGTCCTGGATCTTGGCAAAGGCGTCGTAGCCATAGGTGTGCCCGCCCACGATATCGCCAGGATTCTTTCCGGCCCAATCGTCATCCACCCACACCTCCGATGGCGTTGAAAGGGAGACGTCATCGAAAGCCGCTTGGACCACATCCCAGTCGAAGGTGGGATACGTTGCAATCATGACTCCGCCTACGCCACTGGTGTACGAGGTATCTGTCGCCTTGATCATCCAGTGATCCGGTTCCGTAGTACCAGTTGTCCACACCTTGCCAACTAGCGTATTGCCAAAAACGGCGAATTTGACCGTCGTGTCAGCGACATTGAAGCTAGCCGGCTCGATGTAAGAAGGCGTAACGTCTTGGTATACACCTGCCACCAGTTTGCCAAACCAGTAGTGTGTGCCATTTGAACTAATGCCCATCAGGTATGCGTTCATGTTCGCAGGGTGGGCACGCGCCATAAGGTACGCCAGGAAATGGTCCTCGCTGGCCATCTGCTGGACCCGCCCCATCATCATATAGTTGCCGGCGGTGACATCAACGTAGCTGGCCAGCGCCTTGGCATCACCGCTCTCGCTTTCCGTATGCAACTCATAGCGATCGTTCTGGAAGACATGGGTACTGTTGTCACCCATGTCCACCACAACCCAAGTCTGCTGTGCCCCGCCATTGAAGTTGTCACTCCAGTCCGGGCCTGCCGCGCCGGCTGGCACGCTAACGGTGAGCAATACCCCCACCACCATCGCCAACGCAATCAGCAATCGAATTCCCTTGTTCATCCTAAATTCCCTCCTTCAGGAATCGTAGAGTAGATACAATATCTTTGTTGGAACTTTGCCCTCTTCCCTTCTCCCGTGCTCACCTCCTTTGGGGCGGTTTCTCGCTTCTCAGCGCGCACTGTATAGATCATGGGACCAGGGGCGAGGCGTCCAGAACCCCGGGGGCAAGGGGCTTAAGCCCTTGTCCCCTGCCCCCCGCCTTGTGGAAACGTTATCACGCCCAGGGCACCGGGCTGGACAGGCTGTAGTTGCCTGCGGCCAGCACCAGGTCCAGGATGTCCACGACACCATCGTAGTTGATGTCCGCGGGCGTGGTCGCCGGGTCTACCGTGTTGCCAAACTGCCCACCGATGGCGGCCAGGTCCGTGATGTCAATCACGTCGTCGTCGTTCACGTCGCCACCGAGCAGGGTCACCGTGCCCAGGTCGGTGGTGCCGCCACCGGTTACCGTCACCCCCGTCTTCTCCGCATCCAGATAGCGGGCCATCTCCGCCAGCACAGTGTAACCGCTCCCCTCCGGCACGTCGCTCACCGTGAACGAACCATTGGCGATGGTCACAGCGCTGTAGCCGCCAGGGACCACGTACACCCCCGCGCCGCTGTCATTGGCCCGGCCCTGCATGTTGACCACCCCGATGATGCTCCCAGTGCGCGCCTCGACGATGATCAGGTGATCCTGAATGGTGGCCGGGTACTCGTTGGCGTCCTTGTCCGCCAGTTTGATGTTCGTGAAGTGGATGGTGCTGGTGCCAGAAGCAACGCCGAGGAAGGTGATATCCGCCACTTCGTCGCCAGACAATGTCACATTGTTTGGATGCAGGTCTCTCTGCTGGCTGGCGGCGAATTTCACCGTCCCCGCACCCTCATCGGTCACGCCGTCCCAGACAATGTAGTCAGCGTACCATGGGCCAGAAGCCCACGAATGGGCAGATTTGTCCACCGGGGCGGTGTCATAGTTGACAATAAACTGCAGACCATACAGGCTGTCGGCCCAGATCTTGACATCCAAGGTCTTGCTCTCACCCACCTTGATCCGCGAAATCGCAGAGCCTACCGGAAGGGCCAGAGTCGTGGACCAAGGGTCCGCATCCACCCGCTCCGTGATGCCGTTGGCCTCCCCCGACCCAGGCCCGGCCGAGGAGCCCCACCAGTTGTACTCCGCCACCAGCGTCGTCCCGGAGTCCGAGGGATACTTGCGCACGCCGTAACTGGTGTGGCCGGTGATGCGGTTGTATTGCACCGTCGTGGCCGCCGCAGCATCGTTCTTGGATACATAGATGCCGCGCCAGTTGTCTTCTACCCGGTTGCGGACGATCTGATTGTTCAGCGCGCTGAGGCCATCCGTGTAGCCCTCGTCCGTGCTGTCGTAGCCGTAGATGACGATGCCGTAGTTGTTGTCGTGGCTGTAGTTGCTGCGGATGGTGTTGCCATCGCCGGCAAAGACGTAGATGCCGAAGGCTGCCTTGCCAGGCATCACCTCGGACGTACTGCCGTGGTTGTACGCCTCGTTCCAGGAAATAGTGCTGTCGTCCACGAAGTTGCACTGGATGCCCAGTTGATCTTGCAGGCCCGCCTTGCCGTTGTCATGGACGACGTTGCGAGTGATGAGGACGCCGCTGGAGCGCACCGTCTCGGGCCACCCACCGACAAAGATGCCCTGGCGGTCACAGTTGTACACCTCATTGTCGGTGATTTCCAGGTCGCTGTTGCCGGTCGAATCACCCCAGGCGATGATCCCGCAGCCATCTAGTTGATCCGTGCGGTGGATGGTGCAACTGTACACAGTGTTGTCGTGGACCTTGTTCGTGGTGCCGCTGCCCGTTTCCGAGAGGTAGATGCCATACTGGCAGTCGTGAATCGTGTTGCGCATAACCTCTACCCCGCGCACGCCATCCACGAAAACGCCACAGTAGTATTGGTCTGTGGCTTTGGCGTTCACAATGGTGAAGCCGTCAATCAGCACCCCGTTAGCGGAGACATGAAAGCCACTCCCCGCACCGTTTGCGTCCACCGTGGTCGCCGCTGCTCCTGCTACGGAACGGATGTACACCTGCTTGTTCACGGCGACGTTCTCGGTGTAGGTGCCGGGATAGACGTAGATGGAGTCGCCATCCGAGGCAGCGTCCACTGCGTCCTGGATGTTGCTGAAGTAGGTCGTGCCGTAGCCTGGCATCGAGGGGCTGAAATCATCGTCCACGTAGAGCGTGCCAGGATGGGCAGCGGCAGGGGTAACCATACACACGAAGAGCGCGAGGGTAACCAGCAGGGACAACTTCGTCTTCATCCTCTCCTCCTCCCTATGTGGCGGGATCTGCGGGTCAAAGGACAGGCACTGCTTCTTCATTGGCTAACGCGCGGCATCGCCTCCTTGTGAGCACGTAGCACTAAGCCTCTCCTGATCTGTCACTCCCTTTCATTTGTTGCAGGTAATAGGTAGGCTCATTTAAAGCCCACGGGCATACTGCCCGTGCACTCATAAACAGTATATCACAGTGAAGCGGGAAAAAACAGATACCGAAGTTCTCAACTGCGTGGGCAAAAGTACCATTTTGGGCTTGAGGAGAGCACTGCCCCCTCGCTCACACTCATTGCAAAAGCGAGGGGCATTTCGAGTGAAAAGGGGAATTTGGAAAAGGAGGAAACTACCCGCCCATCATTCGCTCCTGGGCGAGCAGTCGCTCAGGCAGGATAACACAGTCCTATCAATTGCTGCGATAACCCGTGTCAGAGTCGGACGGTTCTGGCTCAGTCATCACGTCTTGCAGCGAGAGGATGCCTCGTCGCAGGGCTGCTATTGCGGCTTCGGTGCGGTTGCGGACTCCGAACTCCCGAAAGATCGTGTTCAGGTTATTCTTGACGGTCTGCAGCTGTAATGAGAGCCGTCGAGCAATCTCCTGGTTGCTACACCCTCTGGCCACCAACCGGAGGATCTTGCACTGAGTCTCATTGAAGCCAGCCGCCTTGATCTTCGCATCCGCAGGGCGGATGTATTGATACTCCTCTCCAGAATCCAGGGGGAAGGGGTGGAATTGTGCTGTGGCAAGGGTATGGATAGCATTTGCGAGTTCATCTCCGCAGGTGATTCGCACCCTCATCCGCATCCCTGTGGCCGAGGTAAACCAATGCCATTCCCCATGGGCCTCATAGATAAGGATCTTCCTCCCCGGCTCCTGAGCGAGCATGCGCCGACACAGTTCGTCCGTCTCCATCCCCGGCAGAGACCCTCTTAATAAAATGATATCGGGTGATGATTCCCGGACTTTTTGGAGCAGTTCCTGGCAGGTGAAGGCTTGATCCGTGATCTCAATGTCGTACTTTGCCAAGAGGGCTGCCAAGAGTTCTCTGGATAGCACTGTGTCGTCGCCGAGCAGAAGCCTGACAACGTTGCGACCATCTCGCCATCGAAAAGCCATGCTTTGCTGACCCTCCATAGATACAACTATTGCTCTCATGCTACCAAAGTTGATGAAGGGCTAAGATAATGTGGCAGCAAAACTCGAGCAGTCACCTCTCAAAGGTGCATCGCGTTACACTCGTTCACTTGTAATGTACTAATGGTTTCATACAATATTATAACAGAACCGAACGGATAAAGGAAGGTACTGAAGTACGGACACGGCAGTGCCGAAAGTACCAAAAGGCATGTAAACCTGGCCACTGGACTAGGGCAATCATCCACGGCAACCCCCGACACATAGCCCCATAACCCCCTACAGCCGCGGCAGGTAGATGCGGAAGAAAGTCTGGAAGACGCGGTTCGTGTTCAGATAGTCGCCGCTGAAGCCCCCGACCGCGTAGATCACTGGGCCATCGCCTGTCTGGATGGTGGCTGCGCCCAAGGTGCGCCACTGTTCCAGGACCGGGGTCTCGAAAGGAGACCAGGTATCTTGCGCCACGTCGTATCGCTCGTTGAAAGATAGGCGGTTGATCCATCCACCACCGATGGCGTAGAGGCTGCCGTCGGCGGCAGCCAGGGCCAGCCCGCCCCGACCCTGGGCCATCGGCGCGCGGGATGACCAGGGATTGCTCCCGGCAGCCTCCGCCGCTGGGTCGTACACCTCGCAGAGATCGAATTCCGTAGCCCCATTGTAGCCGCCCACCACGTAGATCAGTCCGTCGAATTCGACGGCGCTGGCAAAGCCCCGCGCCGTGCTCATAG
>JACIWT010000036.1 GCA_014360825.1 Chloroflexota bacterium
AGATTGCTGCTTAGTATGCACCGAATCGAGTCTGGCGTCAACTTGCGCATTACTCCTGGGTACTCTCCGCACTGAATGAGGCCCAGCAAGCATTGCTGGGCCTCCGGTTCTTATCCCAGACTTAGGATGTGTCCTTGCTTCCTGTTTGACACATTCTCTGCGTTTCGTTATCTTATTATTAGGAGGTGGGAGTGTACGAACGGATTGTGGTCATCGGTGGGGGTCTGGCGGGCAGCGAGGCAGCCTGGCAGGCGGCGCAGCGCGGTGTGCCAGTGATTCTCTACGAGATGCGCCCGGTGGCTATGACCCCGGCGCACCGCACAGACCGATTGGCCGAATTGGTATGCTCCAATTCATTGGGCTCAAACCTCCCCGACCGCGCGCCGGGAATGCTCAAGGCGGAACTGCGAAGGCTGGGCTCGCTCATCCTTTCTTGTGCCGACGCCAACGCTGTCCCTGCTGGCGGCGCGCTGGCTGTGGACCGCGAAGCCTTCGCGGAGTGCGTGACCCAGCGAATTGCCTCCCATCCGCTCATCGAATTGCGCCGCGAAGAGATCACGGCTATTCCTGCCAGCGGCATTGTGGTCGTCGCCACAGGCCCTCTCACTGCCGATGCCCTGGCTGCTGATATTGCCCGGCTGTCTGGCCAGGAACACCTCTATTTCTACGATGCAATGGCTCCCATCGTCACTTTGGAATCTATCAACATGGATCGCGCCTTCCGCGCCAGCCGGTACGGGCGGGGGGAAGAGGATTACATCAACTGCCCTATGACCGCTGAGGAGTACTACGCCTTTGTGGATGCACTCCTCGCTGCCGAGACCATCCCTTTGCGCGACTTCGAACGCGAGGACGCGCGCTTCTTCGAGGCTTGTTTGCCCGTAGAGGTGATCGCCCGACGCGGCCGCGACGCTCTGGCCTTCGGCCCGCTCAAGCCCGTCGGCTTGACCGACCCCCACACTGGTCGCCGCCCCTACGCGGTGGTCCAACTGCGGCAGGATAACCTGGCCGGGACGCTGTACAACCTGGTGGGCTTTCAGACCAACTTGAAGTACGGCGAGCAGAAGCGAGTGTTCTCTATGATCCCAGGACTCGAACATGCAGAATTCGTGCGCTACGGGCAAATGCACCGCAACACGTTCATCAATGGCCCCGCTCTCCTGCGGCCGACCATGCAATTTCGGGGCCGCGACACGTTATTCTTCGGGGGGCAGATCACAGGCACCGAGGGTTATGTGGGCTCGACGGCCAGCGGGCTTGTCGCTGGCATCAACGCGGCGCGGCTGGCACAAGGGCTGGAACCGCTCGTTTTCCCGCCCACGACGATGATCGGCGCGCTATGTCACTATGTGTCTTCGGCAGGAGAAGTGAACTTCCAACCTATGAAGCCCAACTTCGGCCTTCTGCCGCCATTGGAGGGCCGAGTGCGGGGTAAGCGGCAGCGGTACGCTGGCTACGTGGCGCGAGGCATGAGGGACTTGGAGATGTTTCTGAGAGAAGCGGGTGGTGCATTTGACCACTGCACTGTTCTGCGTTAGAGTGAGGACTGCAGGGCACTGTTCCAGCCGAAGCCCTTCGCATAGCCACATTTAGCGTAGACGAATTCAGAGATCGTTTCGGGAAAAGGAGCTTGCACTATACGAATGCGATATTTATGGGTGGCGCTGCTCTCATTGCTGCTGGCTGTGGCCTCCTGTGGGCCGATGAGCAACGCGGAGAGCGGCGAATTCGATGGTCAGCGTGCTTACCAAGATATACTGGCTCAGTGTGAATTTGGCCCGCGTCCGCCAGGCTCGCTGGCCCTGCAGGAGACTGGCAATTACATCATTGCCTCGCTCACCAAGGTAGGCTGGGAGGTCGAAACCCAGGAGTTCGAGTTACGGGGCGTGCCATTGCGAAACATCATCGCCAGGAAGGGCACTGGTCCCGTGGTGATCCTGGGAGCGCACTATGATACCCGCCCCTACGCCGACAACGACGCGGTAAACAAAAACCAATCCATCTTGGGCGCGAACGATGGTGCCAGTGGAGTGGCCGTTTTACTGGAACTCGCCCGCGTGCTGGACATAGAAAAGACCCGCTACCAAGTGTGGCTGGCTTTCTTCGATGCCGAGGACAGCGGCAATCTTAACGGCTGGCCCTGGTCTGTCGGCGCGACACACATGGCGGAGACTTTGACTGTGCCCGTCGAGTTCGTGGTCGTGGTGGATATGGTCGGCGACGCCGACCAGCAGATCTGTCGTGAACAGTACTCCGATGTAGCGCTGCAGGATCGCATTTTCAGAATCGCCGCCGATTTGGGTTATGAGCAGTATTTCATTTCCAAGTGTATGCTGGGCGTCATTGACGATCACTGGCCTTTCTTGATGAAGGGCATCCCCGCTGTGGATCTGATTGACTTCCAGTATCCATACTGGCACGCGAGTCAAGATACGGCTGACAAGGTGAGCCCAGATAGCCTTGAGCGCGTGGGCCGGACATTGGAGGTCCTGTTAGAAGAAAATGAAAAGTAAAGTGAGGGAGGAGTAGATCAAAATCGTATGAAAGCAGCCAACCGTATCACCAGTCTACCTACCTACATCTTCGCTGAATCCGGACGCCGGATCGCCGAACTACAGGCAAGGGGTGTGGACGTCATCAATTTAGGCATTGGTAGCCCTGACCTGCCGCCGCCCCGGCACATCATTGATGCGCTGTACCAGGCAGCCCTGAAGCCCGACAACCATGGCTACGCTGGCTACTATGGCATACCTGCCTTGCGCCAGGCAATCGTCGCCTACTACCAGCGCCGCTTTGGGGTGGAACTCGACCCCGACAAAGAGGTGGTAGTGCTCATCGGATCAAAAGAGGGCTTGGCCAACATCTCCCAGGCCTTTGTGGATCCTGGCGACCTGGCGTTGATCCCCGACCCAGGCTACCCGACCTACCGGCTAGGGATGTGCCTGGCGAACGGTGATGTAGCCTATATGCCACTTGTGGAAACAAATGATTTCCTGCCCGACTTCAAGATGATACCAGTGGAGATAGCCCGTCGGGCGCGCATTTTGTTCATAAACTATCCCAATAACCCAACAGGCGCGGTAGCCGATCTGGCTTTCTTCGAACGGGCGGTGGAATTTGCGCGAGAGTACAAATTGCTCCTCTGCCACGACAACCCATACTGCGACGTCGTGTTCGATGGCTACGTAGCGCCCAGCATCCTGCAGGTTCCTGGAGCAAAGGACGTAGCCCTGGAGTTCAACTCGCTCTCGAAAACTTATAACATGGCTGGCTGGCGTGTGGGGATGGCGGTGGGCAATCCCACTGCCGTTGAGGCACTGGCCCGGGTGAAGACGAACGTGGACTCGGGCATTTTCCGGCCCATCCAAGAGGCAGCGGTAGTCGCGCTGACAGGAGATCAATCCTGGCTGCCGGAACGCAACGAAATCTACAAACGGCGGCGTGACGTGGTGATGGACTGGCTCCCTCATGCCGGACTCAAGGCCCGGGTGCCGGCCGCCGGGCTTTATGTCTGGGCCCAAGTGCCAGAGGGCGAGACCTCAGTGGGTTATTGCAACCGCGTGTTGGAGCAGGCCGGAGTGTGGATCACACCCGGGACGGCCTTCGGGCCCGGCGGGGAGGGCTATGTCCGCATCGCGCTCACAGTGCCCGAGGAACGGCTGATGGAGGCAGGCGAGCGGTTAAAAGCGACGTGAGAAATGGCACATAAGCAAACGCAAAGTAATGTGAAAATAAGAGATATGACCCTCCCTTCCGCAACGGAGCAGGTCCCTGCGTTGGCTCCCGCTCCTGTGGAACGAGCCTTGCTGGTGGGCGCACGCAAGAAGGGGGAACAGGCCCCTTTTACATTGCAGGACTCGATGTCCGAGTTAGCGCAACTGGCCCGCACCGCTGGGGTCGAGGTGGTCGGCCAGACCACTCAGGAACTGGAACGCATCAACCCTGCCACCTACATCGGCAGGGGCAAAGTCGAGGAAATCCGTCTGGCTCGCGACAGCCTGGGCTTTGATATGGTGATCTTCGATGACGAACTGGCCCCCAATCAACAGCGCGAATTGGAAGAAGCCCTGGATGTCAGGATCATTGACCGTACCGCCCTCATCCTGGACATCTTCGCCCGACATGCCCACACCAAAGAAGGCGCGCTGCAGGTGGAACTGGCACAGTATGAGTACCGCTTGCCTCGCCTGACCCGGGCATGGACGCACCTGGCCCGCCAGGCCGGTGGTGCTGCCGGGCGAGGCGGCATCGGGGGCGTGGGGCTGCGTGGCCCCGGCGAAACCCAACTTGAGGTGGACCGCCGCGATATCCAGCGCCGTATCACCCACCTCAAGCGCGAATTGGAGAAGGTGCGCCAACAGCGCGCCCAACACCGTCAGCAGCGCCGCCGCCAGGGGATACCGGTAGTCTCACTGGCCGGTTACACCAACGCCGGCAAGTCTACGCTGCTCAATGCCCTCACCGGCGCGGGGGTCCTGGTGGCCGATATGCTCTTCGCTACCCTGGACCCCATCACCCGCCGTCTGATCCTTCCTGGTGGGAAAGAAGTGCTCATCACCGACACGGTCGGCTTCATTCAGAAACTGCCTACCACCCTGGTCGC
The DNA here is from genome assembly GCA_014360825.1 of Chloroflexota bacterium. Lineage (NCBI taxonomy): Bacteria > Bacillati > Chloroflexota > Chloroflexota bacterium. The sequence goes on from JACIWT010000036.1 coordinate 4,604, forward strand.
TGCTTTCCGCGCCACGTTGGAGGAGATCAACGAGGCCGATCTGATCATCCACGTGGTGGACGTAACGCATCCCAATGTGCGCGAGCAAGTGGCCACAGTAGCGCAGGTATTAGAGGAAATCGGCGCCGGAGACGTACCGGTGCTTTTGGCGCTGAACAAGATTGACCGGCTAGACGATCCCGAGGAGGCCCAACGCATCGCCCTGCAGTATCCTGCCCGCGTCGCCATCTCCGCCCTGCACGGGATAGGGCTCGATCGGCTCCTGGCGGCAATTGAGGCGGCCCTGGCCGCTAATATGCAATCCGTCGTCGTTTGCCTGCCCTACGCTCGCCAGGACCTGGTGACCCTGTTCCACCAACGGGGGCTGATTGACCGAGAGGAGTATGGGCCAAAAGGCATCCACATCGAGGGCCGATTGCCCAGGCGGCTGATGGGGGCGTTTGAGGAGTATGCCAAGTAGTTAGACCACCTTTGGTCAATGGTATCCAATCTCTTCGCGTTGCTTATTGCGCTTTGTACACCTCACGGCGGTGCTTTACAAAGTGAACGATAATGTTTGTCTCTACCTTGTCGAAAGTGTAGAGAACTCGGTAATCGCCAACGCGCAACTTGAATACGCCTTGCCACTCACCCGTCAAAGGTTCTGGGGCTACAACAGCAAAATGCTCAGCCAACCAACGAAGTTTTTTGAGAATCCGTTGGGCTACGGGTTTGCTCAAGCGGGCTAAATCTGCTTCAGCGTCAGGGGTAAATTTGACCTGGTACATCTTACCAGTCTAGTCCCAATTTATCCGCAACTGTCTGAGCGGGTATTGTCTCGCCACCCGCTCGTACCGCCGCGAGCGAACGTTGAAGATGGGCTTTTATGTCTTCGCGTAATTCTAGCCCTTCATCGGGGTCGCCGAATATTTCTACAATCGTCTGTGCTACGACTTCTCGGATCAGGTCTTTGAGCTCGTCTACAGTCAGATCAGCAACACTTGGGTGAACCATTTTTTACCTCCAATTCGCGCTTCATCTGCGTGTGGAGCGGGCGGTCGGCTGTAACTCCTCGGGACGCTGTGCCATCCTTCGCCTCACAAGAAACAGGCTGGAGCTGGTTCTTAGCATCCGCGTGTTAAGTGGCCTATGGCTGTTGCCTTTGTTCCCGCCGCTGGAGCCATCGCTTGAACGAGGCAGGACTTTCAGTGGACTTCTTACCAAGCAGTAATCCTTCAATGCCGATGTCTTCGTCGAGATCGGGCCAATGAATGCCGTAACCTGCGCCGCTTATCTCAAAATTGGCGCGCTCGGCTGGCGTTCCATGAGCCAGGCGCGGATACCAGCCAATGGGCACGGAAATCGTACGCCCGTCTTCTAAATCCACCGACAACGTATCTTCCGTTACTGTCACGTTGACCACTCTAGGCAGGGCCAGTGTGGCCGCTACAGAAGGCATCCCATTCATTTCTCAACCTCTCCAGGTTTTCTCTCGTGATCCGCTCAATATCGCGTAACTCTTTGCGGCTGTAGCCATAGTTTTCAGCCAGCGACGCGTCGGGGTCAAGCCAGAACTTCGCACTCTTGTTCTCCCGATCTATGTGCATATGGCGTGGCTCGCCGCAGTCGTAGGAGTAAAAGTAGAATCGGTAGGGCCCAATTCGCAAAGCAGTTGGCATAGGATTAAGCAGCCCTCATTCCTTCATTCGTTCGTTTTAACCGAGATACCGGGCAGAGAAACCGTCGTGCAGACAGTGCATCCCTCCACGTTGCCCCCACTCTGCGAAGGCGGAGAGTCGCCTCACTATGTGTCATGCGACAGTTTTGCCGCATAATACGCCGTAGTGAAGCGCCATCTGGCGACCGTTGCGATGTTGACTGTTTGGAAATAGTGTACCGCAGACTGCTCCCTAAGTCAATCTTGCCCGAGCCTTTACGAAGAGTTGGCCAAAACATTATGGGTGCGGGATTACACCAAGAGCATGTCGGTTGCGGTCTCACATGTGCTGGAAACGCTTTGAAATGTGGAACAGGAGGCCAGTCTGGGGCCGGCCTCCCGCTGCGTGGAGTAGATCTGTGGTCCTGCGAGACGCACTACTCGATCTCGAAACTCACCGACACCTGCACGGTGATGGTCAGTTCGCCGCCGGAGATGGGGGGAGCCGCCACACTAACGTACTCGTATGCGGCTCTCGCTGGGACCGGCGTGGGCGCTTCGCTCGCGTACTCGCTCACCGATTGTACCCGACCGAGTTTGAAGCCCAGCCCCTCGGCCAACTGTGCCGCCCGGGCCTTTGCGTCGGCCATGGCCTTATCCCGGGCCTCACGCTGCAACGCTGTCGGGTCCGACACGCTGAAGGAGACACCGCCTACCTGGTTGACTCCGGCGACCACTGCCTTCTCCAATAACTCGCCCACCTTGTGGATGTCACGCACGGTTACCACCACATTGTTGACCACATGGTAATACACCACGCCGGTGGGCTGGCCCTCCTTGTCGTACACTTGCTCGATCCAGATGTTGTAGTTGGCGGTGCGGATGTCCTTGTCCGCCACGCCGAGCGCCTTGATGGCGGCCACCACCGCGTTCATCTTATCGGCGTTGGCTGCGGCCGCTTCAGAGGGCGAGGTGTCCTTGATCTCCACGCCCAGTTGGACGTAGGCGATGTCCGGCGTGCCCATGGCAGTGCCGCTGCCCGTCACAGTTACGACGCGCGGCTGGGCTTCGGATTGCCCGCTCGAGAGCGCTGCCACACTGGAGACACCTGATAGCGGGGTCGCCGTCGGCGAAGAGCACGCTGCTCCCAACCCCGCGATCAGCAGGGCGATCAGGAGCATGCAGAGAGTCTTCTGTGTTTTCATTTAGGACCTCCTTAACGAGTTTCGCATATACAGACGACATAGGCTGGACACTTGTTCCATTCGCATTAGGTTACATTTGAGGGCATCAAATACCCTGGTACTCCTCCAACCGGCGGGCGTTCTTGGCAAACCGTGCCTCCTTGTGCTATTATTTGACCGCAATGATCACTTCATCTGTAAAACGTGGAGGTACGCGAGGATGCACGCTGTAGATATTATCATCAAAAAACGCGATGGAGGCGAACTCACCCGCCAGGAGATCGAATTCTTCGTCATGGGCGTGGTGCACGGCGAGATCCCCGACTATCAGGCTGCCGCCTGGTTGATGGCGATTGTCCTGCGCGGGATGAGCAAGCGCGAGACTGTGGACCTCACCGAGGTGATGGCTCGCTCTGGCGATGTACTGGACCTCTCCGATGTCGCACCGATGGTGGTGGACAAGCACTCTACCGGCGGTGTCGGCGACAAGGTTTCGCTGGTCGTCGCCCCTATGGTCGCTGCCTGCGGCCTGCCAGTGGGCAAGATGTCAGGCCGGGGCCTCAGTTTCTCTGGTGGGACGCTGGATAAACTGGAGTCCATCCCCGGCCTCAACGTCCACCTGACCATCGAGCAGTTCAAACGCCAATTGGCCACCATCGGCATCGTGATCGCCGGGCAGACTGCCGACTTGGCCCCTGCCGACGGGATACTCTACGCCCTGCGTGATGTAACCGGCACCGTGGAGAGCCTGCCCCTCATCGCCAGTTCGGTGATGAGCAAGAAGATCGCCGCCGGAGCCAACGCCATCGTGCTCGACGTGAAGGCGGGCCGGGGCGCGTTCATGAAGACGGTTCAAGATGCCGTCGCATTGGCGAAAGTGATGGTGGAGATCGGCGAGGGCGTCGGGCGCAAGGTGCGCGCCGCGATCTCGGACATGAACCAGCCGCTTGGCAATGCAGTGGGCAATGCCCTGGAAGTCGCCGAGGCCATCGCCACACTGAGGGGATACGGCCCGGAGGATTTGACCGAACACTGCCTGACCATCGCCGCGCACATGCTCATCTTGGGCGGGCTGACCGACGACGAAGCCCAAGCGCGGACTCGTCTCGAGGAGGCCGTCCGTTCTGGCGCGGCGCTTGAAAAATTCCGCCAGATGGTGGAGGCCCAGCATGGCGACCCCGCAGTAGTGGACCACCCGGAGATCATGCCTAGGGCCAGCATTGTTCGGTCCGTGGCCGCGCCCCAGGACGGCTGGGTGAAAGCACTGGACGCCATGGAAGTGGGACTGGCAGCGGTCGGGTTGGGCGCAGGGCGGGAGAAGAAGGGTCAACCGATAGATCATGCCGTTGGTTTCCTTTTCCACAAGAAGATCGGCGACCGGGTGAAGTCAGGTGAACCGCTCTTCACCGTCCACGCTAACAGCGAGGCGGCATATCAAGTGGCATCAGAGTGGGTACTGAGAGCCTACGAGTTCAGCGCCACGGAAGTGCCAGCGCCACCGCTCTTCTATGAGATAATCAAGTGAGGCTTGGAGGGACCGTGATTCGCGCGAATCCGGAACAATGCGCCTGGCTGGCCCAGGTAGTAAAGACCATCCGTGTGCGCCGCGAGCCCTGGCTGGTCACGCCGAGCAACGAGACCGAACGCCACCGTGAAGCCAACTATTGGTTCTACATCGTGGCCATCTGTCAGAACACGAAGTCCTTCGCCGGCACCATCGGAGGGCGCTGGTACCGCGGTTGGGACTATCTCTGCGCGGCCACTCGCCGCTGCCTGGACGATTTCAGTGATGCCCAGATCATGTTACGCTACAGCAGTGAAGACCTGCGCCGTGTTCTCTCCGATGACTTCAACCCCACCCACTCGACGATAGACCGCGTGGAGGAGCGCGTCCGCCAGTTGCACGAGTGCGCTCGAGGGTTGCTCGAGCGCTACGAGGGACAGGCCATGAATATCTATTACGCATCCGGAGGGCGTTTGCGCGGCGAAGGGGGCCTATTGGAGAAATTGGCCGCGTTCCCGCCTTATGCCGATCCCCTGCAGAAGAAATCGGTGTTACTGGCGGGTCTCCTGGATGAGATCGGCATCTGGCCGTTAGCCGACCGAGATACGCTGAAGGTGGCGATGGACTACCACGCCGTGCGTGTGGCCTTGCGCACGGGTATGGTCGAGGTAACCGACGCGGGACTGGCGCGAGCGCTCAAGGCGCGGGAGCCAGTGAGCGATGAGGTGAACCATGCCGTGCGCCGGGCAGTGAGCGAGGCCTGCGACCTCATCGTGGCTGGGTCGGGGATGAGGGTGTTCGATTTCGACAAGTATATCTGGCAACTGGGCCGCAGTTGCTGCTTCTACGAGCACGAACCCATCTGTGGCAATGGTCGCAAGGGCGTGCCCTGTTTCAAGCGCGAGCGCTGCACGTTTATCCAGGCTACGACCTACGAGTGTCCCAACGTGTGCCCATTTGACGGCGTGTGCAAAGGTAGTCGCGACCCAGAATACAGAGCATACTGGGAAACGAACGTGTACACAGAGTATTATTGAGGCCTTCTGCCGCGAATCCTGTCCAATCAGCGGGAACCGGAGATCGCTGAGGGATTATACAATAAAACCTCTGCGAACTCTGTGTCTCGGCGGTGAGTTGTTTTCTATCACTCCATTGTCTTCAGGATAGCTTCATCCAACCCTTCGAACCGGCGCAGCCACGCCACCCGCTCGGCTCGCAGTGCTTGGACTCGCTCATGATATTCCTCTGCCGTATAGTAGCGCCTCGGGTCCAGGTGAGAGATATCCATGCCGTCCACGTGCTTGGGGATGAGGTAACCCCAGTCTGGGTCGGTTTCCCACTCGATGCCCCCACGGGCGATCTGCTTGATGATCTCCGTCGAATCCACGATGCGGATCTTCTCGCCTGATTGCCCCGGTTTCTTTCCCACCATGCCGGTGTTCATCACAAAGCACTCCACCTGAGGGTTGGCACGCAGGAAATTCATGAATATGTTGCCCTCATCGGATTCTGGCCCGATGATGAAGGGGTTCGTGCCTACACAGCGCACCGATTGCCCTGCTTTGGCGGGGTCGCCAGCCGAGGTCTCAATGCTCTCGCCGAGCATGAAAAACGCACCCGCCTGCTCCGGCGACAGTTTCGCCACAGGCGGCACTATGGTCTCGCTTCGGGTAATGAAAACCATGATGTGCGCGCAGGGCAGATCAATCTCGCCATCGGTGTAAACCATATCGCGGCGGAAGGCGATGGCGCGGCCATTGGTGGTTAACGTGCCGTCGTCGAAGTCCACAGTGCCGTCCGGATTCACCCAGACATTCTCGAGCATGGCATGGGGCTGGGTGCAGGCCCGGTAGAGCAGCGGCTGGGATTCGGGTTCCAAACCATCGGTCTTGAGGTAGAAGTTGTCCTCCGTCCCATAGCAATAAGCATCTGGACGCATCAAGACGACATCGTCCTGGCGGATAACCACGCCCTCTTCACCGGACAGGAAATGATGGTGACATGTGAGCGTTGTCTTCCCCGTTCCGCTCAGGCCGAAGAGAAGCACTCCCTTCTCCACCAATCGGCCCCGTACATCGCGCACGCGGATGATCTTGCTCCCGGCATGCAAGCCCAACATTCCCCGCAACTTGGCGTGGTACATGGCCATGCGCAGAAAAGACTTCTTGATCTCCCCCATGTAATCCGAGCCCAGCACAAATGTGGTGAAAGAGTGGGGATCCACCAACACCCACCGTTCGCGGGTCTTGCCACGCCATTTGGGAACCATGATGGTGGTAAGATCTGGTTCCTCATCCACCCGGTCGGGTGGGAGATCAAACAGGGTCTGCCCCCACATATAGGCGATGCGGGCGAAATCCTGAAGCACATAGAAGCGGCAATGTAGGCGCTTATGCCCGTAAGCATCTTCGGGCGTGAGACACATCATGCGGTCCAGGCGGATCACCCGCTCAGTGCGCAGGCTATCCATGACGTTATTGATGGTCTCCACCATCTCTGGTGTGGGTTCATCGTACACTATGTCCGTGAACTTGGCGCTGCGGCTGCGGATGCGCGAGATGTAGCGCGGACTGCCGAATACAGTTGTTGTCTCCTCGATGCGCGCCATCTCACGTAATTCGGCCCAGGTAGGGTTGGCCATATTGCTCGCTGCCACGACGGGCCGCTTGAAGACGTTCATAGCAGAGATCCCTCCGATGATGTCAAAATCAGCGGGATATTATACTCCGAAGGGCTACGAAAGCAAATTGCACCCAATCCTTGTCTTCCGTGAGATGATACAGTATAATCGGCATAGCATCGGGCCATTTGTCCCGACGCAAGGAGCGAAATGCGCGTTCTCATGCTCTCGTGGGAGTATCCGCCGCACATAGTCGGCGGGTTGGGCCGCCACGTGACCGAATTAGTGCCTGCGCTGGCCCGCCAGGGCGTGGAGGTCGAAGTGGTCACGCCCCGCTGGGCTGGAGGCGAGGCCAGGGAGGCTTCGCCATCTGGTGCCGTCATCCACCGCGTGGACCCGCCCGACGTCGGCCTGGCCGATATCTTCACCTCCGCCTGGCAGACCAACACCCGCCTGGCCGAATTTGCCGCGCCCCTCGTCCGCCCGGACCCAGCCGGCTCCTCCTCCCGCTGTCGCGCCGACATCCTCCACGCCCACGACTGGTTGGTCTCCTTCGCTGCCGTGGCTCTCAAGACCAACTTCCACATCCCCCTGCTGGCCACCATTCACGCCACCGAGCGCGGTCGGGGCCACGGCTATCTGGGCAGTGATATGTCCCGTGCTATCCACAATGCGGAGTGGTGGCTCACTTTCGAGGCCTGGCGTGTGATCTGTTGCAGCGGTTACATGGCGAGCGAAGTCATGGGCTTCTTCCACGTCCCACCAGACAAACTGGACGTCATCCCCAATGGCGTGGATACCTCGGTGTTTGACGCCCTGGATGAGGAGGACCTATCGTACTTCCGCACGATGTACGCGCTGCCGGACGAGCGCATTGTCTTCTACGTCGGGCGAGTGGTGCACGAAAAGGGATTACACATCCTGGTCGAGGCAGTGCCAAAAGTTCTGTCTGAGCACCCGGAAGCCAAGTTCGTCATCGCCGGCACCGGCGGTATGCTGGAGGCGTTGCGTCGACGGGCCTGGGAATTGGGCGTGGGGCCGAAGGTGCTTTTCACCGGCTACATCCCCGACGAAGCCCGCAACCGGCTGTACAAAGTGGCTGACGTGGCGGTCTTCCCCAGCCTGTACGAGCCCTTCGGTATCGTGGCTCTGGAGGCTATGGCAGCGAGAACGCCGGTAGTGGCGAGCGATGTGGGAGGCCTACACGAGGTAGTGAAGCACGGGGAGAC
>JACIWT010000037.1 GCA_014360825.1 Chloroflexota bacterium
TCGTTCACTCGGTGGTATCCTTTCCATGGCGTGTGGTCCTTTCTACCCTTCCGGGATGGTGATGGGTTTGTTCGCCATAGTGTACCACACGCCGTTTGATTTTACAGGAGTGTACTGCCATCACCTTGCGTGCTCCTAAAAAGTGCCACTAATGACAGAAAGCATTTGACATGATGTCCATTTGGTGTAATCTGAACTCATGATTTCTCCGCGCGTGAAGGAGGGCTTGAATGAAGGTACTCCCTGCTCAAAGCGAACCGCCTTATATCTTAGCCATTGATATCGGCACGTCAGCAGTGCGTGCGATGCTTTTTGACCGAAGTGGCCGGCTTTTGGACGGGCTGGCAGCACGTCGTTCCTACACCATGCGTACGGCCAGCGACGGCACTTTTGAAATCGGCCCCGACTTTCTGCTGGATTTGATATTTGGATGCGTGGACGACGTGCTCTCGACTGCTGGACCAATGAGTGGGGAAATCCGCGCAGTGGCCATTAGCACGCTGGTAAGCAATGTGCTCGGGGTGGATGTGCACCATCGTCCTCTTACGCCGATGATAGCCTATGCGGACACGCGCTCGGCACCGGACGTGTTCGTGTTGCGGGCCACGCTCGATGAGCGACTTATCCATCAACGCACGGGCTGCTACCTTCACACCAGTTACCTGCCCGCTCGTTTCCTTTGGCTGGCTCGCACCCAGCCTGAGGTGCTCAGGCAGGCTGCCCGCTGGGTCTCTATTGGCGAATACCTCTTCTTGCGATTATTTGGCCAGGCGGCAGTCAGTTATTCGGTAGCCTCCTGGACCGGACTGCTCGACATTCGCCGCTTGGTGTGGGATGAGGCGCTCCTCGAGGCTCTGCCAATTGGGCTCACACATCTCTCACCGCTGACAGATGTAAACGTACCGCAGATAGGGTTGCGTTCGGAGTTCGCTAAACGCTGGCCTTCTCTAGCAGAAGTGCCCTGGTTCCCGGCCCTCGGTGATGGCGCAGCAGCCGACATCGGCTGCGGCTGCGTCTCTCCCAGACGGGTAGCCCTGACGATGGGCAGCACTGTTGCTATGCGCTTGATTGTGTCCGAAGAATCGGTACCGGTTCCATGGGGCTTGTGGTGCTACCGAGTAGACCGCCGTCGATTGCTCTTGGGTGGGGCTCTCAATGAAGGGGGCATCGTCTATGTCTGGATGCAAAAGACACTTCGGCTAAAAGGGAGCCATGTGGAGCGAGCGCTAGCGGCCATGCCACCCGACAGTCACGGGCTCACTGTGCTGCCCTTTTGGGCCGGGGAACGCAGCCCCGGGTGGTCTGCAAATGCTCAGGCCACGATCCATGGTCTTACTCTCAATACCACCCCGTTGGACATCCTAAGAGCCAGCCTCGAGGCCATCGCTTACCGCATTGCACTGGTCTACGAGTTGTTAGCGGACCTATTACCTGATGATAGTATCATTATCGCCGGCGGTGTTGCGTCGCGCCAATCTCCCACCTGGGTCCAAATCATTGCCGATGTGCTGAACCAACCCATTGCAGTCTCAGAGATAGAGGAGGTGTCTGGTCGGGGAGCCGCATTGCTGGCATTGGAATCATTGGGGGTGTTATCAAACGTAGAGGACGCACCTGGGGAATTCGGAGCTACCTATGTTCCGGACCTGAACCGCCACATGCGTTATCGGGCCGCTATCGAACGACAGCGAGAACTATACGCAAAATTGGTAAACTAAACGCTGCATTTGCGTTTCCGCCTTTTCGGTGTTACACTACACTTGCTCTGTTGCTAGGAGGAGGATCACGGTGTCAGCTCAGGCATTGTACAGGCGTTGGCGTTCCCAAACGTTTGGCGAAATCATCGGCCAGGAACATGTCACCCGAACGCTGCGAAATGCACTCCGAACGGGGCGGATCAGCCATGCATACCTATTCGCTGGACCACGAGGCACCGGCAAGACAACCACTGCTCGTGTTTTCGCCAAGGCGGTCAACTGCCTCGACCCTCACGACGGCGAGCCGTGTAATCAATGCTCTATTTGCCAGAGTCTGAATGAGGGTCGTTCCCTCGACCTCATTGAGATTGACGCAGCCTCTAACCGCGGTATTGATGAGATACGCGACTTACGTGAGAAAATCGTCTTTTCTCCCAGCGAATGCAAGTACAAAGTTTACGTAGTGGATGAAGTGCACATGCTCACCAACGAGGCCTTTAACGCCCTTCTCAAGACGTTGGAAGAGCCGCCTCCTCATGCCATTTTCATCCTGGCCACCACGGCGCCACATCGCATCCCGGAAACTGTCCTTTCTCGGTGCCAACGTTTCGACTTCCGCCGCGTTTCAATGAGCGACCTGTTGCTCAAACTCAATCGCATCTGCACACAAGAAGGGATCCAAGCCGAGCCATCAGCACTCGAATTGATAGCCCGTCGTGCCACAGGCAGTTTTCGCGACGCAGAGAGTCTGCTGGATCAGTTGGTCGCCTTCGGCGATCGAGAGGTTACTTTGTCCCAGGTGCAAGCCCTGCTAGGTACCGCTTCTTCGCAAGCAGTGGAGGAATTCGTTACGCACTTGCGCGACCGAAACGTGGCTGCAGGCTTGGCCCTCATCAACGCTACAATAGACAGCGGCGCAGATCCGCGCCAGTTTGGGCAAGAGGTGCTGGAATATCTGCGCAACCTCCTGCTCATTAAGAACGGTGGCGGGAAACTAATCCACGAGACAAAAGAAGCGCTTCTCAGAATGGAGGCGCTTGCCGAAGGTTTCTCTTCACGTCGCCTGGTGAACGTGATCAAGATTTTTAACGGGGCAACCTTAAGCACGAAACTATCGTCTCACCCGCAGTTGCCCATAGAACTGGCGTTTGTGGAGGCCTCACTGCTCGAAGAGCCAGTCCAAATCACGCCGGAGAACACTTTGTCACCAAGCGCGAGTGAACTCGAACCTGCGCCTTCGCCATCGCGGCCATTCTCTGCTCCCGCCTCGACGATCCACGCCGAGGCTGCCTCGCCTGGCGCATCACAAATTTCGGAGGTTGCCGACAGAGAAGCCACTGTGGCTCCCGAAGCAACACCTGTTCCACCAGGCGGCTCTGTCACAGTAGAACTGGTACGGGAACACTGGGGGCGTTTTCTGGCCGCCATCCGAGAAAAGAGCCGACCGGCAGAAGCGGTTCTCAGAGACTGTGAGCTTGTCAGCGTGCAGGATGGTGTGCTCACCCTCGCTTTCCTCTACCCGTTCCACAAGGACAAATTTGAGGAGACTCGTTCCAAAGAACTGGTAGAAGATGTGCTCAGTAAAATTCTGGGCACACGCTGTCGGGTGCACTGTACGATCTTCCAAGGCAACCGTGAGCAGCGTAAGAAAGAGAAAGAACGCGACCACCGACAAGCAATTGAAAAGGACCCGAGGATCCGCGAGGCAATAGAAAACCTAGGTGCGACCCTGGCGGACGTCGAGTAGGAGGGTTCTATGGGCAGCAAAGGCAAGAGCCGCTATCAGGTGAGTGGCAGCGGCACAGGGATGTTACGCCAAATTCAGGAACTACAAGCCAGAATTCAGGAAGCCCAGGAAGCACTGGGGCGCGAGACCGTGACGGCGACGGTGGGAGGGGGCGCAGTGACTGTGGTGATGACAGGTCATCACAAGGTAGTTTCGGTGCGCATTGATCCCGATGTGGTGAATTCGGGCGATGTGGAGATATTACAAGATCTAATCGTAGCGGGAATCAATGAGGCATTAGAAAAAAGCCAAGCACTGGCGGAAGAACGATTGGGCCCTCTGACTGCTGGCCTTGGGATACTAGGTGTGATGTGAAATGCGCACGACACCAGAACCAGTTGGTCGCCTAATTGATGAGTTGAGTCGTCTGCCAGGTATTGGCCCTAAGACAGCCTCCCGGCTGACGTATTATCTATTGCGCGTACCGGAAGACCAGGTACGTTCCTTGGCGCGAGCGATCCAGGAACTACGCGAACGCACCGTTTTCTGTGCTAAATGCTTTAACATCAGCGAAGCTAACCCCTGTCCCATCTGTAGCGACCCCACACGCGACAATTCCCTCATTTGTGTGGTGGAAGAGCCGCTGGATGTGCTGGCCATCGAGCGCACTGGCGAATACCGGGGGCTTTATCATGTGCTGCACGGCGTCATCTCGCCGATGGATGGTATCGGCCCCGGAGAACTCAGGATCGCCGAATTGCTGGCCCGGCTCCGAGATGGTGGGGTGAAAGAAGTCGTTCTGGCAACGAATCCCAGCCTGGAGGGCGAAAATACCGCCATGTATTTGGCTCGACAGATACGACCCTTGGGCATTCGAGTGTCCAGTCTGGCACGAGGCTTACCCGTAGGGGCAGATCTTGAATACGCGGATGTCGTCACCCTGGCTCGGGCCTTAGAGGGGCGTCGGGAGATGTAGTGCTTTTGAACTGGGAGATGCGCTGTGTGGCAATATCATCAGCGCTCACGGATCGGAAAAAATTAAGGAAAGGAAGTCCATTATGAAATTTCGAGTAACGGTTGTGATTACTGTGGCGGCTGTGCTCCTGACGCTACCCTTTATCGGCTGTGGCCAGGCCACACCTACCACCGCGATTGAGGAGCCAAGTCCGACCCCTATTCCTCCTACGACTACTCCGATTCCTCCAGGCGGCATCGAGATAGCCCTGGCGCTGCTCAAATTGCCAGAGGGGAACGTAGTGGCCCGGGTGAACGGTGAAGCCGTGCTGACCGACGTTTACAGGCAAGAATTGACCCGCCAACTCAAAGTCGCCACTACGCGCTACGGATTAGACTGGAACGACCCGAATAACACCTCTGTTTTGCCGCTCTTCCAGCAGCAGATCCTGGATCAACTCATCAATTTGGAATTAATACGCCAACTTGCCAAGTCAGAAGGGCTGGATCAGGTTACTGAGGCGGATATCGACGCTGAAGTGGAGAAGAACAAGGCCGAGATCGCCAGCAGCGCGACCTACGCCAGTTGGGAGGAATTCCTGCAACTGAACGAACTCACCGAAGAGAGCTTCCGGCGTTATGTACGCGATTCGGTAGTGATCAACCGCATGTTTGAGGCTCACGGTGGCCCATCCGAGGTTGAACAGGTACATGCCCTCCACATCCTGGTGGAAGACGAAGCGACAGGCAAAGAGGTGTTGGAAAAACTGGCGGCAGGCGAGAAATTCGAGGATTTAGCCGCACAATACTCGATTGACACGGGCAGCAAAGATCAGGGTGGTGATCTAGGCTGGTTCCCCAAAGGGCTTATGGTGTCTGAATTTGAGGAGGCGGCTTTCGCTCTGGAGCCGGGCGAAACCAGTGCATTGGTGCAAACCCAATTTGGGTATCACATTATCCGCGTGGTGGAAAAAGGAATCCGCGAACTGGATCCCGACATAAAGGTTCAAGTGCAAGAGGAGGCCTTTAACCAGTGGTTCGACGAACAAAAGGCGAAAGCCACGATCGAGACCTTGTTGGATCTTGGGACATCCTCGCCTTGAGTGGTTAGCCAACAGACACCAGTCTCTGATAGAGTCTCACCGCTATCGAAGCCTGTTCTGACGCAACGAAAGGCCGGTGAAATTACATCATTTCACCGGCCTTTCGATTGTTTGCACAGCAGTCCTGCCGGAGGCAACTCTTGGGAGATTCTGGCAGGCTGGCAGCCAGCCCGCCAGAATCCGTGACCACTCCCCCTATGGAGTGCGTTGCATGACGTTGCCACCGTACAGGGCTGGCCAGACGTACCAGAACTCGATGCCGTCCGGGTTATTCGGCGATTGCCGGCCGAAGCGGTTCAGCACCGAAGGCCCAACGTTGACCTTGCCCGTCGGCGGGACGAAGCGGATCAGGTAGCCGAGTTTGATCTGGTCTACCAGATCAGCCAGTTCGTTCCGGTACGACAGAGCCCAATAGCCTGTGCCTGGAATGGTTACGTTGTCCGAGATCTGCTCCCAGACGTCGTAGTCCACGCCCGACACCCAAGTCACTGGATCGTCCTCCTGCCACGGCTTGAAGGCGTAGAGGCGGACGATGCCTGGTGATGGGTTGGCAGCGATGTCCTGATACAGCCCACTGAAGACGTAGAGTTCGTTGAGGTTCAGGACAGCATTGGGTCGGAGATTGCCAGTCCAGACCTGGGAGCCATTGACCACCAGGCTGATTGGCAGCGGCCTGCCAACCGTGTCCACGGTGTAGGGTCCAAACACATAGGCCCAGAAGTCGTAGCCGGGCGGACCTGCCCATGACTTGGAGAACTCGTGCTTCTCCTCGCCGACCACCTCCACCTCCGTGTCGCCGACAAAGAGTTGTACTTCGTCTTTGCAGAAGCACAGGTCAGGCATGCCAGTCTCGGATCGGCGCTGGAGGCGGACACCGAAGTAGACCTTGCTCATGTCGCTTTGGTCGAAGAAAGCACCAACCGGACCAGAATAGGTATCTATCTTCGGCACGGCATTGCAAGGAGGCCGTACGACTTCCGTCCAAGCCCACTTGGGCCAGTCCATGCCACTGACGCCGTCGTTAAACACCGCCTCGACCTCGACCAGACCCTCAGCGGCCTTGGTGAAAGTGGCATCAAAGGAGATCACTGCGGACTCGCCACCAGCCAGAGTACCGCTCCAGGAAATAGTCCGGGTCGCGGCATCATAAGTGGCAGTGCCGGCCGTGGCCACAAGAGAAGCCTCGTCAATCTCAACGCCGGTCGGTAGGACGATGGAGCAGGTCGGCGTGCCACTCTCGACACCGTTGTTGAGGATCTCGGCATTGTATGTGACAGTGTCGCAGATGAAGGCTTCTTCAGCGCTGACGCCGAAGTCGAAGGCAATGGTGTAGTTGTAGAAGTTGACGTCGGCCCATGTCCCTGCGGCATCCTCCTCAGCAACCTCCAGGTTGACCCCGTAGGCCACGCCGCTATACGCCGGGTCGCCGGGGCCTAAGATGGTCAGGCCATCGCCCCATAGGTCTAAGCCCCAGAACGGCTGGAGGACATCCAGCAGGCCAGGCCAAGTGCGGAACTTGGTGGTGTAGACCTGGTTCTCTACCGAGGGGATGGTGACGCTGGCGTCGCGGTCCACATAGTATAGCCTGTACTGAGCATCCATTCCCAGACCAGGATAGTAGCCCAGGCTGTCATGGAACTCAGGAACCGCGGCCTCACCACCCACCGTGTAGACGGCTACTGGACCCGCTTCCTTTTGCTCGGCTGCCTCAGGAGCATATACAGCACTCTCCCACAGGTCGGTGCCCCACTTGTTGAAGGCGATGTTGTAGCTCTGGGCGCGGCCAGGCATCACCAAACCAGCCAGTTGGCCTGCTGCTGGGTCCACCGGCCAGCGGACGGGGTCATAGTGCGAGTCCACTAGGAGCAGGTAGCCCTTAGGCCCCATGCTCGGCCCTTCCCAAGTAGTGGCATTCACGGCGTTAACGGTCTTGGCCGTGTTGCGGTACCAGAGGAGCATGCCGGGCGCGTTGTACGGGACGCGGTCCACCATCCACTCTTCTGGGTCGAAGAAGAAGGCGATGCCTGTGTCCGTCGTGCGAGAGGTTGAGTAGGCCCACTTGACACCCTCATCGAAGCCATCGGCGTTCACCCATTCCAGCATGTAGTAGTGCGGGTAGATCATAGTGCCGTCTGTAACGATCCAGCCCGCGCCAGGGACGCCCGCCGGGAAGGCGCCAGGTGTGTTCGTCCACGTGCCCAGGTCGCCGGTCTCGAAGTCCTCACTATCGAATACCACACCATCGGCCAACAGTTCGATGTTGTCCACGAACATGCCGATATCGAGGTATGCGGCATCCGTGCAGTAGCGGAAGGACAGGCGGATATTCTGTCCAGCATAGGCCGACAGATCGAAACGCATCTGGATCCAGCCGTCCGAACTACCGGTGATGCCATATTTCAGGTCACCGTAGTCATGGAGGCGGCCATTGGGATCGGGATAGTCATCAGGGGTAGTGATGCCATCCAGATCAGGCAACTGTACCCAAGTTGCGCCGCCATCGGTGGAGACCTCGATGAAGGCAAAGTCCCAGTCCTCTTCGATGACGTAGTCAGTGTAGAAGGTGAACAGGATCTCGGTGCCAGCCGCGTAGCCTGAGAGATCGATGTCTTTCCAGAGGCGGTAGTCGGCCCAGTCGGCATCATTGTTGCTCCAAGCCATGTAGGTGCCGGCGTAAGGCGTGCCAACTTGGACTACTTGGTCGGGCAAGGTGATGAGCGCGGACTCCAGCGTATCGGCGGGCGGGTTGTGACGCTGACCGAGACGCAGTGTCTCGGCTGGGGAATTGTAATCTATCACGTAAGGCTCATTCCAGCCAAGCACCATCTTGCACCAAGCGCTGAGGTTGGCGGGCCAGGTGCCGAAGAGTTCACCTGAGTGGCTGCCGGTGTTCATCAGTTCCCAGAAGTTCGGGTCAGCATCGCCGCCCCCAGTAACGTCGTATACATCCGGCAAGCCCAGGTCATGGCCGAACTCGTGCACCCACACGCCAATGGCGTTGTCCTCGGGCATCATAGTGTAATGGAGAACTCGAATATCATCACTGGGGTCCTCCGGTGTGCCGCGGTCATCCACCACATAGCCACCCACCGCGTCGTCCACTGAACCACTGTGTGACCAGATAGCGTAACTGCCCTGTGCGCCACCGCCGTCAGCGTAGTCCTTGCCGGCATGGAGGATAAGCAGGTGATCCACAAGGCCATCGCCGTCTGTGTCATAACTAGGCCAGTCGAAGTCGGGGTACAACTCGTTGATGCGATCCACTACATCCACTACGAGTTGCCCTACGCCGCTGGGGAAACGCGGGTTGTCGGGGTGACCATTGCCAGCCACTGAGCCGCCGCACAGGGTGGCACCGTAGTAGGCCTCAGAGTGCGTGACTGTGATCCAGCCGATGAGGTCACCTGTAATGGAAATTTCACCCCCAGAAACCTCATCGTAGTAATTGACAAACGTCTTGCCAGAGATATCAATGCCCGGCAGGCCGTCGGCCCCTGTCAGATCGGGGCGGATGCGCTCGGTCCAGCCCTCGGTGGTGTAGACGATCGCATTGTAGAAATCCGGGCTGAAATCCTCGAGCCAGAGCGTATTGTTATCGCGCGGGCCAGGAGCCGGGATCTCATTGTGCATCGGACCGACCATGGTTACGGTATCGGTGACGCACTCGGTCTCGCGTTCGGGGAATGGTTCGCGGTAGTAGTCTACGAAAGTGTCACTGCCCGCAAACTCGACCAAGACAGTGAGTAGCCTCAGTTCGCCTTGCACTGCTGTTCCTGCTGCCTTGGGGCTGATGCCATCACGGACCAGTTGGATCTCGTTCTGTGCGACGCGCTGGGCCGCCCGGGGGTTGGGGATGTCCGGATGCTTGGCGCGCCAATCGCGCAGGTAAGCCCGTGTCGCAGCCTCAATCTCGGCGGCAGTAGCAAAAGGCCCGATGTAGCCCTCATGGAGCAGCCGTTCGGTAGTAACCTTCGGCGCAACCAGGCGAAGAGGCTTGGGCGGATTGCCTGCCAGTGCTGTCCCTGCCAGCAACATGAACAGCGCCAAGCATAACGCAAAGGTCAGTGCTATCTTCCTCATGTTTTTCTCTCCCTCTAACTCCTATTCTCGTTGGTTCCTATATGCAGAAGACCAAAGAACCCAGATTTTTCTCCCTATCGCATCACCTCCTCCACTTCTCACTTAGGGCGGCCAAAAAAGACGAAGGGCGCGTCACAAACTATCCCTCCATTAGGACAGTGTCACGCGCCGGCACTAACAGTAACATATCGAAGGGATTATTGGCTTGGTCTTTTGCCAATCGTGCCACGGAGCTGCCCTCACTCAGGCTGCGAATCCCAGATCCATTACTTCGCTAAAACCAATAAAATTATAGCACAAATTTCATCAGAATGCAAGCAAGTTTAACGAGAGAGTGCTGAAAAAGCCCTTGTTTTTCTGCTCTGGGCTAAAGGGATTAAAATCTCTTTTCAGAGCATTACTGGAGAGAGGAGCAGCAAAATGAGCACCGTAAGATTCAAACCCAATACCAGCAACTCATTCTTTGGCCACTTCTTGTACCAGCAGGTGATACCTGAGGGGTGATGGCAGTACACTCCTGTAAAATCAAACGGCGTGTGGTACACTATGGCGAACAAACCCATCACCATCCCGGAAGGGTAGAAAGGACCACACGCCATGGAAAGGATACCACCGAGTGAACG
>JACIWT010000038.1 GCA_014360825.1 Chloroflexota bacterium
GTGGCGGTCTTCCCCAGCCTGTACGAGCCCTTCGGTATCGTGGCTCTGGAGGCTATGGCAGCGAGAACGCCGGTAGTGGCGAGCGATGTGGGAGGCCTACACGAGGTAGTGAAGCACGGGGAGACAGGGATTCTCGTCTACCCGGACAACGTGAATTCGCTAGCCTGGGGCATCAATCACACTCTGGCCCGGCCCGACTGGGCACGCCAGAGGGCGGAGACCGCTTACCGCATGGTGCGCACGGAGTACAGTTGGGACCGCATTGCCCAGCGGACGGCGGCGGTGTACGAGCGTATCGTGAGGGAACGGGCAGCGGTGAAGGATTGGTGATGACTGCCGATGGGTGAATCCACTGGCTAACGGCCGGCGCGTGAGCCGCGAAGCGCAACGGAGCGGCGTCAGGTGCAAGCGCGTGTTGGGCGGCATCATTTTCACAGGCTCCCCCGATTTATCCCAAACTCCGTGTCAATGCCTCTAAGGTTTCCTCAATTTCTCGTTGTGATTGTTGGATGATGGTTATCAACTCTTCCGGCGTGCGTCTATCCGAGTTGTCGGGTGCATTGGGGTTGAAGGCTTTCAGATCGTATTTTTTCTTGCGGATGGTCTCAATATCCTCGTACCAACTGCGCTCGCTGATGCGCTCCGGGTCGTCTGGGTCAAGGGCCAGCCGTTCGAAAAAGTCGTCAAAATGCTCCAGGGTCAGCGGCTGACGCTTCGTCACCTTGATGTCCGAGAGGTCGTAGTACCAGATACGCTGCGTGGGGCGTCCTTTGGTGAAGAAGAGCAAGTTGGTCTTGGCTCCCGCCCCGGCGTTGACAAAGACGTTCGGCGGCAGGCTGATCACGCACCACAGGTCGCATTCGTCCAGCAACTTGCGCTTAGTCTGCTGAAAGGCGGCGGTCTTGGTGTGGAACATCACCCCCTCGTCAATGACCATCCCACACGTGCCACCTGGGGCCAGAGAATCAATGATATGTTGCAAGAAGAGCACCTGCGCCTTGCCGGTCTTGAAGGCGAATTGTGCCTGGGCGTCTTTGCCCTCCTTGCTGCCGAAGGGCGGATTGGTCAGGATGTAGTCAAACTGCATCGGCGCGCCTTCAAAGAGACTGCCATCGGTGGCGACGCCGGTCAGCGTGTTGCCGTGCCAGATACGCGGCAGGTCAATATCATGCAGCACCATGTTGGCCAGGCAGATGGGGGTGGCCTCGTTGGCATACTCCCGCCCCCAGAAGGTCTCGGTCTTGAGATGCTCGATCTGGGTGGGTGTGGGGTTCTGGGCCATCATATGTTTGTAGGCCTCGATGAGAAAGCCGCCCGTGCCGCAGCAGGGATCGTAAACCGTGCCGCCCAGTTGCGGGTTGACCGTGCGCACGATGACGCGGATGATCTCGCGCGGGGTGAAGAACTGACCGCCGTCGTTGGCTTTTTCGCCCAGGCGGGGCAGCAGCCCTTCGAACGCCTGGGAAAGCAGGAAGATGTGCTGCTCGCTGATCTCGGCGCGGGTGAGGGCATCCACGCGATCCAGGGCATCCAGCAGGTTGGTTTCGCTCTCCAGGATGGTGCGCTCTTTGTTGGCAAAGATCATCCCGATCACCCGCTGGCGGTCGGTGGTGCCCGGACGGTGACTCAGTTCTCTCAGATAAGGGAACAGTTCGCCGTTGACGAATTCCAGGAAGGTGCCCAACGGCCCTTCGGTCAGTTCGCGGCGCTTCCAGCCGGGTTGAAAGCCGTCTTGTTGAAACAGGGGCAGCGGATTATCCGGCGGAGCGGCCCAGTCGCGCCAGCGGTAGGGCGGCTCGATGGAAGGGGTAAAGGCCGTGCCCAGCGCGCGGGCGCGAGCCTCTTCCTCCGCCTCCTTCTGGTCCAGGGCGTTGAGGAAGAGCATCCAGGTCAGTTCGGGGACGTAGAGCCGGGCGCCTTTGGCCTTATCGCGGCGCAGGATGTCGCAGATGCTCCACACGGCGCGATCCAGTTCGGCCTGGGTGGTGATTTTCGTTCCGTTGTTGTTCTTGCGGGCCATGCTCACTCCGAATCCATTGGTGGTTCAAACTCACCAAACACCTCATTCAACAGCGCCCCCGGCAGGGCGTTGATCGCCTCCAACTGCCGTTCGGCCGCGGCGCGCAGCCGCTGCACCTCGGCCATCTGCGCCTCCAGCCGGGCGACGATGGCGCGCTGGTCGGGGAGAGGCGGCAAAGGAAAAATAATCGCTTTAATGTGCTCTCGGCCAATTGCCCCAAATGTGCTACCGCTTCCTCTGCTGGCCAACTTGTCTTCGAGATGGCGCAGAACTACTAACAAGTAGTAAGTTAACAACAAGTTTCCTGGACGGATAGCAGCCAAGCCACGACCAATGCAACACCTTTCATTGGCAATATTGGTTGGTCCCACCGGCGCACGAACTGATAGTAACACATCACCTGGCTCGGCAATCCGGATGGGTGCATTGCACCAAACACTGGGTGTCGGATATAACTCGCCAAAATCGGCAGCACCCTGATAGAAGGGTAATCCGACGGGATCTTTGGTGTAAGTACTTCCAGGCGGGGATTGTCCCATGATTATGGTAGCAATACTGGAATCCCCCAACCTCACCCACCGCCAGCCGGGGGGCAGGGGGCGGTGTGCACCGGCGCGCTTTTTGCTGCTCATACCGCTCTCCCCAACAAGAACTCTGGCCGCAGATGCTCTTCCGGTATTTTCTTTTCCTGCGGCAGGTAGATGGCCACCTGGATATCCAGATCGGCCAGATAACGGCACAGCAAGGGTCCAACTTCCCGCCACTCCAGTCCGCCCAGGCCGCAACCCAATGCCGGAAGGGCCAGGGATTTGATGCCTTCTTGTTTGTAGCGCTCCCGTATCCACTGCAAACCCTTTTCGATATCGCCGATATTCGAGCGGTCCCTCCAGTGTCGCTTGGTGGGCAAGAGCAGGAACCATTTGCTTTCCCCATTCTCCGCCATAGAAAAAGGCTCATCGGCCAGCGTTTGTTCCAGCGGAATTTCTCTCTTGTAGAGATAGGGCTTCCCCATTTCCAGGATTTTTCTGCGGCACACGTCCTGATAGACCACGTACACATCGGGGAACTGATACTTGGCCCGCGAGGCCAGCCCCTTGCCCATCACGCCGACGATGTTGACGCTGATGGTCAGCGTCTGCATGTGGGAGAAGAACATATCGCCGTCCACCCACGTAAGCGTGGGACTGACCCGTCCGCTCCTGCGAGGCAGGAAGAACATGTGCGGATCCTGAACGATCGGAATCTGCCCGGCGCGCGGGCCCAGTAAGCGACGCACCTCTTCAGCGGTTTGATGACTGGCTACGTAAACCGTATGAATAAAATCCGGCGGGATGACTGTGGAGACCAGACATTCGGACATGATGATGCGCTTGGAGCCGTCTTCAGGGCGCCACCATTCGCTTTGAATGAGCGACCAAGTTTCTTTGGATTGTAACCTTCGCAGTCCTTCGTCCCTGGGCAAGATTTCCGAGTACGCACTGGCGGCATTACCAATAGTTATATACTGTGCGAGATTGAGAACCTGTGGTTTGACCGCCAAAACAACGATGCTCTTACTCTTTTCCTCCCGGACGAGACGATAGAGCATCGGGTTTCTGGGTTGAAAGTAGAGATTGGCAAACTCCCAGAGGCTCCGCTCGTCTGGGGTTAAGCGCTTTTGACGACCGGCCACGATCTTGGCATCATAAACCGGAAACGCCTCAATACCTTGCCTCTCAATTTCCGCATGGGAAAGAATGCCTCGCTTCAGAATGGAAGGCAGGTTTTCTACCGGTGCAATATAGTACAAATTTTCAATACGGCGTTTGTTTGCCATCGTCAATCCATCATCAAGGGGCCAGCAATCTGGCTTTCGTCTCCTGGATCAACTGCTCCGGCGGCATGGGCAGGCCGACCAGGGTGCGAAATCCGCCGGCCTTTTGTACCGGCCCGGCGTCGAACAGATGGGGCGTCTCCAGTTCCTCAATGCCGCCGCGCTCGAACTGGTGGGCGATGGCGACCAGCACATTGGCGGCCTTATTGGGAAACCCTTTCAACCAATTCCGCTGTTTGTAGGAAAAGGCCGCGGCCCGCTCGGCACGGGAGCGGGCGGCCACGCCGTAGCCTAGTTCAGCCAGCACATCGTAGAGATCGCATTCCTCCTGCTCGCGCAGGACGCGGATCAGGCGCACCGCCGCGCCGTCGCCGGGTAGTTTTTCCAGCAACTCCCGCCGCCGCTCAGGCCAGACCCAGCGGTCGCGCAGGTCGTCCAGGCTGGGGGCCTCTTCGGTCAGGCGGGCTGCCAAGCGTTGCTCGTATTCTTCCACAGGCACCAGCGTCTCGCGCCCGTTCTCTTCAACCACGATGGCCCTCCCGCTACCGTATACGTGCACATCGAAACCTTCCACCCGGATCAGGCCGGGGAGAGAGCGGGTCGTGAAGGGAACGTCGGGGCGTTCACCCACCTGGGCTTCGGCAGCAGGCTGCTCCTCCACAGTTCCCTCGCGGCTGGGGCGGGCGCGAGAGATAAAAGGCTGTCCAAAGAGCCGCGTGGCGTTGGTGTAATCGTAGATGCGGAACATCAACTTGCTGCCGCGCGGCTCACCGGTGCGCGTGCCGCGTCCCACCCGCTGGTAGAACTCGATGGGCGATTTGAGATACTGGAAGAATACCACGTTCTCCAGGTTGGGCACATCCACGCCGGTGGAGAGCAGGTCCACCGTGGTGGCGATGAAGTGAGAGGCTTTGGAGCCGCGAAACTCGGGGATCAAATCGGACGCCGGCGGTCGCAGGTTGGGGTTGCCCGTGCACTGAAAGGCATAGACGTCCACCGGCCACTGGCCGTTTTGGCGGCACCAGGCCTGATACAGGTTGTTCATCTCCTGCGCCACCATCGTGGCGTGGCTATCGCGTACGCAAAAGATGATCGTCTTCTGGTGCGGCCCGCCGGTGTCCAAGAGATGCTGGAACAGGTCAGCACACATCGCCCGCACCCGGTCGGGAAGCATTAGTTTTTCTTCGTAATCGGTGGCCGTGTAGCGCTCTTCCAGCGTCTCCGGATCAATTTGCTGACCTGTGAGGGGGTCGGTGGCCGTGCGCTGCTCGATGTCCTCGCGGGTGATCTCCTGCTGGTCCAGGTCCACCACGCGCCGGACGGCCTCGCTGGCGGCCAGATAGCCATCTTCCTGCCCCATCCACATCGGGTACTCATACACCGGCTCGCCGAAATACTCGATGTTGTGGGCAGTGATGGCCTCATCTGCCTGGCGTGCCGGGTCATCTCGCCTTCCGCCGGTGATGATGCGCGGGGTGGCCGTCAGGCCGATGTGCACGGCGTCGGGGTTGTCTTGCAGGATGATGCTCCACTTACCCCAGGCAGAGCGATGGCACTCGTCTATGATGATGTGACTGAAGAATCCCGGCGGGTAGTTCTCGCGCCAGAATCGCGGTTCGTCATCTTCGTCGGTGATGTTCAGGGTCTGGTAAGAGGCGATCAGAATGCGGGCGTTTTTCTGCGGGTTGGACGTGGTCACGATCTTGGCGTTGTCGCCAAACACGGCGTGCATCTTAGCCCAGCCCTGGGTGCGCAACTCATCCCGGTCGCAAACAAAAAGCGCGCGGCGCAGTTGGCCGGCCTGAGCCAGTTTGTGCAGCAATTGGACGGCGATGATGGTTTTTCCCGTGCCGGTGGCCAGGGAGAGCAGCACGCGCTTTCCGCCGTGGGCGATCTTTTCCAGGGCGGCGCGAATGGCTGCATCCTGGAAATACCAGCGGGCCGCTTCGCCGCCCTTGTAGGGTGCCCACAGGGCCTGGGCTTCGGGGGCGGAAAGCGAGTAGCCTTTCAGTGCCTCGTAGCGGGTGCGTAACTGGTCGGGCGTGGGAAAATCGGTCAACGGCAGATTGTCCACAGTCTGGCCGATGTCCTCGCCCCATTCGGCGTATAGATGGCCATTGGTCGAAAAGATGAAAGGGACATTGAAGCGACGGCGGTAATCCATCGCCTGCTGGATACCCAGCGCAGGGAATTCGGACTCCTTTTTGGCCTCGATGATGGCCACCGGAAGCGGTGATTGGCCGGGGCCGGCCGGCAGGCACAAAAGATAGTCCGTGCGGCCTTTGCGCTTGACCGGTCTGCCGGCGATGATGTCGGCACCACCGACCGTCCGTTCGATGCGGATCAAGTCCTCCGTCCAGCCGCGGTCGCGCAGTTTCGGATTGATCAGCTCACGGCGGGTTTGTTCTTCGTTGCGGCTCATTGCTCTCCCACTTCGCGGGTTGGTGCTTTATCGACAGGGTGCTGCGGTTCGTAGAGCCAGAAATTAATTGGATGAGCCGGGTTGTATGTTCTGAACCCTCTTGAAGATCTCAGACCAACTCCCAGTTTGTGTTTTTTGCATTGCTCGTCAAGGTGTTTGATGACCGTAAACCGCTCTTGTTCCCTGTTACTCACTTTGCACGGCTCGTGACCAAAGAGCGACATCTGGCCACTTTGCGAGTGGAGCCACGATTCATACCTGTCGTAGGCAGAGTGGGAGAAGGCTCCCAGGCCGGCGAATAGATCGGCTAACTGGCTCAGCGGTGTTTTGGCGGAACAGACCTCCACAATCTGGAGTACGCTAAAGTCTCGCTCCAGTCTGAGGCGAAATCCGCCTTCAAACAGGTTGCTATCAATTCTAAATTCCAGGCCGGCAGCATCTAGAAAGTCCTGGACGGTCATCCAATCCATTGCTGTATTCTCATCGGGATGAAGCTTCCAGATACTCTCAGCAGGCCAGCGGCGTTGAAGGACATTTTTGAGCAAATGATAGTACATCCTCTGCAGGTTGGCAACATCATCGCGGCCTGGAATCTGGTGACGGCTATCGTGAGTATCCCAGATTAAGACATCAGCCCGTAGTCTCCCCTCAATGGCTAACTCCATTGTTTTGTCCAGCATCTTCAAGGCGGCAAATCTCTCTCTCGCCTGCCGCAGTTTCTCCCACTTGAATTCTGATATGCCAGATTTCCGAAGAATCTCACCGAAGGTTAGAGTAATGGCAGATTCATCGGTAGCGTTCAGCGTTATGACCGCTACGCTGCGGTAACGAGAAGCGGTCTGATAAGATTCGTCAGAGTAGGCTACGTGTGTGATGGAACTTGTCATCTTGCCTCACACCAATCATCCAGCCGCCCAACTATTGAGTAGGCCGAGTTATTTCGGTCTATCTACCTCGGTTCCTAGACAGAACTGATTCGGCATAGCATCCCTTATGCCGAATTTCGGCCATAATACCTTAGAATCTGGATGGGGCAATCTGGTTTGCGGTGCGAGCCTGATGACAATTCTATGATAAAATGTAAATCTCGTTTTGTCAACTTTGAGGAGGCGATCTATGGAGGAGCAACGCCCCAAGAAACTCTTGGATCAAGTCCGCGACACCCTGCGCCTCAAACACTATTCCATCCGCACCGAGCAGGCTTACGTCGCCTGGATCAAGCGCTACATCTTTTTCCACGGCGTGCGCCACCCGGCCGAGATGGGCGCCGCCGAGGCAGAAGCATTCTTGACCCACCTGGCCGTGAAGGAGAACGTCGCCGCCTCGACGCAAAACCAGGCTCTCAGCGCCCTCCTCTTCCTCTATCGCGAGGTGCTCCATCAAGACCTAGGTCCCATTGACGCCCTGCGCGCTAAGCGACCCAAGCGGCTGCCCACCGTCCTGACCAAAGAAGAAACCCTGCGCCTCATCGGCTGCTTATCGGGCGTACACCAGTTGATGGCCAAGTTGATCTACGGCAGCGGCCTGCGTCTGATGGAATGTCTACGCTTGCGCGTCAAAGACCTGGAATTCGAACGGCGGGCCATCATCGTCCGCGACGGCAAGGGGGAGCAAGACCGGGTGACGGTGCTGCCCGGCAGCCTCATCCCGCTGCTCCAGGAACATCTCCAACGGGTAAAAGCCCTGCACGAGCGGGATCTGGCTCAAGGTTTCGGCTCGGTCTATTTGCCCGATGCCCTGGCGCGCAAATACCCCAACGCCGACAAGGAGTGGGGCTGGCAATACGTCTTCCCGGCCAACTCCCTGTCCCAGGACCCTCGTTCCGGCGTCACGCGCCGCCATCACCTGCACGAGAGCAGCCTGCATAAGGCGATCAAAGAGGCGGCCCGACTGGCAGGTATCGCCAAGCCCGTCGGCCCCCACACCCTGCGCCACTGCTTTGCCACCCACCTCCTGGGAGCGCATTACGATATCCGCACCGTCCAAGAACTCCTCGGCCATAAGGACGTGAAAACCACGATGATCTACACCCACGTCCTCCAGCGCGGCGGCCTGGCCGTCCGCAGTCCACTGGACTAAATTTCTCGCCACGCTGATCCTCCGCGGTTTCGGTAATGTTCTTTGTGACCAAAGTCACAGCCAATCCCACCGATATGCGGTATAATAACATGGAATCGCGGGATGTTCCCCGCACAAATAAAGGAGGCGCAAACAATGAAAGTTCAAGTTGCTGAGAACGTCTACTGGGTTGGGGCGGTGGATTGGAACGTGCGCAATTTCCATGGCTATACCTACACCACCCCGCGTGGTACTACCTACAACGCTTACCTGGTTTTAGGGGAGAAAATCGCGCTGGTGGACACCGTCGCGGCTCCCTTCGCCGATGAGATGCTCGATCGCATCCGCGAGTTCGTTGACCCGGCGCGAATTGACTACCTCATCGCCAACCACGGCGAGATTGACCACTCCGGCGCTATCCCCCGTGTCCTGGCCCTCGCACCGGGGGCTAAGTTGATCTGTACGGCGAAGGGCACCGAGAGCCTGGGGCGCTA
>JACIWT010000039.1 GCA_014360825.1 Chloroflexota bacterium
TCCAGCGTCCATATCGCTCCGGTTCTAAAGTGTTCAGATCCACTCCGGCCAATTCTAATACTTTCTGTACGTATTGAGAATATCCATACCCCAGAAACTGTATAGTATGTCCTGGACACCGTGCAAGGGCGACTTGACTAAATAGCGAGTTATCCTCATAATATAAGTGTACAGTCGGCTGGAAACAGTCGGGGAAACATTGGGGGCGTGGTGCAGCGGCCGAGCATACCTCCCTGTCAAGGAGGAGATCGCGGGTTCGAATCCCGTCGCTCCCGCTAACAGCAGAAATTGTTTTTGGAGAGACTTCCTCAGATAGAGCCCATTCGCCTCTGAATGGAAAGGCCCCGCTTTGTTTTCTAACTCAGGTAATCTTTCAGTTTCCGGCTTCGCGTGGGGTGGCGCAATTTGCGCAGTGCTTTGGCCTCGATTTGGCGCACGCGCTCCCGCGTAACGCCGAATTTCTGTCCTACCTCATCTAGCGTTCGGCTTTGCCCATCTTCCAAACCGAAGCGAAGAGATAATACACGCCGCTCCCGCGAACTCAATGAGTCCAAGATATCTTGCATCTGCTCGCGCAACAGTTTCTTCGAAGTGGCATCGGCTGGACCGGGCATAGAATCGTCTTCGATAAAGTCACCGAGAGAGCTATTCTCCTCGACGCCGATGGGCATTTCCAATGACATAGGTTCCTGCGCAATGCGCATGATGCTGCGTACCTTAGAGGCTGCCCGTTTGAGCCGCCGCTGGAGTGCAGGATCGATGGGTTTTCCCTGTTGCCGCGCCTCCTCAATCTGCAAAACGTCCTCTGGCGGGAGCAGATCCATTTTGAGGGCAATTTCTTCGAATGTGGGCTCGCGACCCAATTCCTGAGAGAGGTCCCGTGAGACCCGAAGTAATCGGTTGATGCTCTCGACCATATGAACAGGGATGCGAATGGTCCGGGCATGCTCTGCGATAGCCCTGCTAATGGCCTGACGTATCCACCAAGTGGCATAGGTGCTAAATTTGTAGCCCTTGCGATAATCAAATTTCTCTACTGCTCGCAACAGGCCGATGTTGCCCTCTTGAATGAGATCAAGAAAAGACATCCCCCGCCCAAGATAGCGTTTGGCGACGCTGACCACCAAGCGTAGGTTGGCCTCAGCCAAGCGACGTTGCGCCAAATCACCCCAGCGGATGGCATCCTGCAATTCGCGGCGCGCTGCTTCATTCAGTTTGCCCCGCCGCAGTCGCTCCTGAGCATCTCGACCCATGACGATAAGTTCAGCCAGTTGGTTCTCTTCTTCTGCGGTCAAAAGCGGCACCCGACCGATTTCTCGAAGGTACATATGCACTGGATCATCTATTAATTCCTGCTCGGGCACGCCCGTTAGTGCATCTTCAAGCGTTTCTAGTTCCTCGAACTCCTGTTCAAGGATTTCTTCCTCTATTCCCTCCTCGGCTTTCTTTCCCCGGCGGGAGGTGGGGGTGGTATCCAAAATAGCGATGCCCATCTCCTGGAAAGCGTTGTATAAAGCATTCATCTCCGCCGGATCAGGCTCTTTTTGGTCCGCGAAGATAGCCTCGATATCCTTGCGAGTCACAAACTTCTGACGGAGACCCTTCGCAACCAGTTTGTCCTTTTTCTCTTCGCGTTCCTCTTCTGTCGTCATCCCCCAGACTCCCAGGTTCAATGAAGCGTTATCGCACAGCCCAGGGACCCTCGCTATTTCTTCGCCTGCTGAAAATGGTGCGGGCGTCCATTGCCCTCTGAAGGCATCTCAACTGCTCATTGACTTTATTCACTTGCTGGCCCCACTCACGCCGGGCCTCGTAGTTCCTTTCGGCACGCGCATCCTCGATTAAGAAGCGAAGGTTCTTGCCTTGGCGCTTCAGCCTTTCTTCGCGCAGCCGCAATGTGCAGTCAGTCACGGCGGCCTCCAGAGTCTCGTCGTCCAACTGAGTAAGAGGCTCTAAAGTGCTCAACAGTTCGTCCAGCACTGAACGCAGAGGCTCCGGTAGTGCTTCGCCAATAGCGCTGACTTTCACTTCTCCGCCCGCAGCGAGTTGCCGGATCGTGGTGAGTATTACTCGATATTCTACTGCAAGGAAATCATCCTCGTCAATTGGTGGTAGTCCCAGTTTCGTTAATGCCTCGTCGGCACGTTTGAGCGATGTGGAATTATACAAAAGCAATTGCAGGAAGTACTTCTCCAATCCTCGCAACACGCCTGGCACTGCGGACAGGCGTCCTCGTCGCTTCACAGGGGCACGCGGAACTCCGGGCCGCTTGCTGCCCCTCATTTGGGTACGAAGGGTTTTCTCATCCACTTTCACCAAGCGAGCGAGTTGCTGCAAATAGTGGGTTTGCATGACTGGGTCAACGATCTCGGCGATAGCCGGCAGAAGACGTGCTGCTGCTTCTGCTTTGCCTCGTGCCGTACTTGTGTCCAGATCAGAAGTCATCGCTTGGAAGTAATAGTCCATCACCGGTAGCGCTTGGTCTACGAGCAACTGCCAAGCCCTTGGATTCTCATGGATCACTTCATCGGGGTCACGCCCCTTGGGCAGGGTAATGACGAGGATCTCCGCCTCTAACCGGCCTTCGTAGCGGATCAGACCCCGCGCCGTCGGTACTGGAACCACCTCTTGGTCGAAAGCCTCCTTGGCCACCTCCACCCCACGGATAGTTGCTAAATCACCCGCAGCATCTGCGTCCAGCGCCAACGCCAACCGCTTGGTAAGTTTTTTGAGCACCTGGATCTGCTGTTCAGTCAGTGCCGTGCCCATTTGAGCAACCACATTACGCATCCCATACTGATGGGCCATGAGGACATCCATGTAGCCCTCGACAATGACGGCCAGATTGGCTTCGCGAATGGCATCCTTGGCCCGGTCAATCCCGTAGAGTACACTGCCTTTGTGGAAAAGGGGCGTTTCAGGGGAGTTCAGATACTTGGGAAGTGAATCATCCAGGGCTCTTGCGGCGAAGCCAATGACATGGCCCCGTATGTCGCAAATGGGAAACATCAATCGGCCGCGGAAGCGGTCATAATAACCGCCACCTTCTCGGGAGATCACTAGCCCGGCGGCTAGTAGATCATCCCATGTGTAGCCCCGGTTGGTCAAGTGATCTCCAAGGGCACGCCACTCGCCACGGGAGTATCCCAGCTGGAACGCCTTGATAGTCTCTAACGAAAGTCCTCGGCGCTCGAGATAATCACGGGCGTGGCGAGCCTCTTCACTTTCCAACAGCAATCCATGATAGTAGGCCGCGGCGACAGCATTGATCTTGCGCAGGCGATCGCGCTGCTGGCTCTCGGCTTCAGCCTCCGCGCTGGGCGGGGTGAGGCTGACTCCTGCCCGCTGGGCCAGGAGACGTAATGCCTCAGAGAAATCCATATTCTCGCGTTTCTGAATGAAGGTGAAAATATCGCCGCCAGTGCCGCACGCGCCGAAGCAGTGCCAGGTTCCTGAGTCAGGGAACACGACGAATGAGGGGGTTTTTTCTTGATGGAATGGACAGAGGCCTTTGTAATTGCGACCCGTTTTCTTGAGCGGAACGTAGGCGGAAATAATCTCCACGATATCCAAGCGCTCTTTTATGTCGTCAACGACGCTCACGTCTCACCGCCCTGGATATACCAATAGCTGCCCGGTCATCCTATCAGCAGCATAAACCAGGCCACTTGCACCATCCACTGTCAGCCCAAACACATCGGCCATCCCAGCGCCAGCGATTACTTTCTTTGGCGTCAGATCTCGTCCATCTAATGCGATCAAACCGGCCACATCCGTCACATAAACCATGTGGCTGACCGGGTCTACAGCCACGCCATAGGCCCATAAGAGCGGCATCTCGTACGTCCCTTCCCGGCGTGCCACCACCTCATTTGTAGTTACGTCAATGGCTGCCAGCGCCCCTAATTTCGGCGTCAGGGCATAGGTCACATACAGGCGACCCAATTCGACATCTAATGCCAAACCCTGTGGATGCCCCAGCCCGCCCAAGCGGATAGTGGCGATAGCCTCACCCTTTGTCGAGTCTATCACAGTCACCGAATCTTCGCCTGCATTGGCCACGAAGACGCGGTTTGTCCCTTCTTCACAGACGACGGCGTAAGGAGCGTCACCGGTGGAAATCGTTTCAATTATACCATAGGTCTCCGCCGAGAGCATAATCAGTGCATCATTCGCGGTGCTCGCAATGAACACGTGCTCCCCAGCGAGGGCTATGCCGCCCGGCCCTGGTATATCTTTCACCACATATAGCACACGTCCGCTTTGAGTGTCTATCACCGCGACGGAGTTTTCGTCCCAGCCAGCCACATACAATCGCTTGCGTTCGGGATCCACCGCTAGTCCCCGTATATCACTGCCCCCGCCCAACCGTCCACCTACCTGTCCCGTCCTCCGATCGAGAGTGAGAAGCCCACTCGGACCGGCGAGATAAGCCGTGTCATCCGCTATCGCTATGCTACTCACATCGGAGAGCGCACCCTGGCCAAAGATCCCCTGGGCTGGAAATTCACTGACCATTGAAGCCGCTAATTCATTGGGGACATACTCGCGCAGAGCAATAGGCAATCGCGAGGCATAGGGGCCAGTGATAACAGTGGGGTTGGGTGTAGGGGTAACACCCGTGCATACTTCGACTGACACGTCATCCACGTACATCACGGTCAGCCCACCATTTCCATCGTTGTAAACACCAAATTGGATGGTGATGCTTTGCCCTGCAAACCCGGTCAAATCATGGCTATGATAGATCCATTCCTGTGTGTTCGAACCCACCCAAAAGATATACGAATTACCCCCGCTGTGCCTGATGAAGGCATATTGGCGATCATGACTCGTGTCGTCGGATCGCGGGTAGTACCAGAAGGACAAGGTGGCGCGTGTAACACCCGAGGGAATAGTGATAGTCTGCCGCGCATCGGAGTAACTGAGCACATTCGTGCCAGATTCGATGCCACACCGCAAGGCACGCTGCCCAGAGCGCACCTGGGTGGCGGAGTAGCCCGATGTGTAGGCCGTGGGTATCAGATACCAGCCGATGTCCTCCTCAAATCCGCCATTTTGGATCGCTTCCGTGCAGTTGGGTGCCGGTGTAACCGTGGCAGCAATAGTTGGTGTACAGGTAAAGGTAGGTAGGGGAGTGGACGTCATGGTCAGAGTGGGTATGAGTGCCGTCGTGCTGGTCTGAGTAGGCGTGGCGCTGGGCCCTGGTGAATTAGATGGAGAAGGTGTCGGTGAAGGGGTGGCCGTTGTCGTAGGTGTGGGTGTTGGTTGAGGGCTGCATACTTCTACCGACACGTCGTCCACATACATGCATGTCAAGCCGCCTGCGCCGTCGTTCTTGACCTCGAAATGCACTCGAATGGTCTGGCCAAGATAGGCATTTAGGCTATAAGTGACAGGTATCCACGTTCTCGCATCTGAGCGGACCCAAAGAACGCTATCCAGTACAGCACCGTATTCGTTGGTGACAAGCGCCGCTTGCCAGTCGTTTGCTATATCACCGGAAACAGGATAATACCAGAAACGCAACGTGGCCGAGGATGCATCAGAGGGAATCGTAATCGTCTGCTTGGCTGACGAGTGACTGTAGATATTCGTGCCTGATTCGATGCCCAGCCGCATGGAGCGCACGGGTGAATGGGCTTGTGTAGTAGAATAGCCGGCCGGGTATGCCGTGTTTGGGATGTACCAGCCCGTGTCAGTTTCGAAATCGCCGTTCACGATCAAATCTCTGCAACCAGGCGAGGGCGTTGGAGTGGGTGTCAACAGAACTGGCGTATTCGTAAGCGTTGCCGTCGGTGTAGCAGAGGCAGTGGTAGTTGGCGTAGGGGTACCAGTCTCTGTGGGTGTCGGGGGTGTGAGCACGGGTTCGAGTGTGAAGGTGAGTGAAGGAGTGGGAGATCCAGTAGGCGTAGTCGCCGGCACTGTAGGGGTGCTTGTGGGAGTGCGTGTCCTGGTTGGAGTACGAGTAACAGTGGGTGCTACGACATTGATAGGCGCGACGTTGGTCAGAGGCGCAATGATAGCATTGCTCGCTGTAGCCGAGACGCTATTGTAATACATCCCACTGCCCACTGCCGTAGCCTGGAAGCGGATGCATAGTGTCCCTGGCGCAGTCACCGGGGTCTTATCCAGAGCGGCGACAGAATCATATTGCCAGTGATGAGTGCCATCGCGGTACACGAAATCCCACATCCACCAATCGCCTTTCGGGTCTACCAACTCGTAGGGGCACACACCCAGCACTTCGGGCCAACGAGCCCAGTAATCTCCCAGCGCCCGCTTGATATAATCAGCCCGGTTCTCCTCACCGATGGGCGGGTAGCCCTCAAATCCGAAATTGTTTTGACCCAGTGCGTAGCCGGTTTCCGTGAGCAGCACTTGAACGTTCGTTCGCCCGTGAGCGGCCAGGCGATCGAGTTCGAGTTTGTAACTATCAATGGTGGCATCAATATAAGTGGCTGTGCCGTCGTGGATATTGTATTCCGGTGGATGATTGCCTGGATAGGGATGAGAAGCCCACAGATCAAAGGCTTGCATCGCTCCGGGGACGGTCGCCATGCCGTCAATGAAAGCCAGGTTATTGTAATTGCCGCCGGGTGAGAGCGCACCGTTGAGGATGCGGATGCGCGGGTCTCCGATGGCCCGAATGGCAGCAGCAACATCTACCAGAAACTCTGCATACTCCACCGGGTCAGGCCGTCCACTCCACTCAATGTCCAGATTCGGTTCGTTCCATATCTCAATGTAAAGAGGGCGGCTTTCGCGACGGGGCAGCCCTTCCACCACTCGCCGATAAGCCTGTGCTATAGAAGTGTAGTCTCCCGGGGCGTCGGGTTCTGGCTTGTTCCAATAAGGGCCGCCATGCGTTCCCTGTAAGCGTACGATAGGGATCAAATTGCGGTTGTACGCCTCATTCACAAAATCTACCCAACAACTCTGTGGCCCGGTGGTTTGTGGGGTGATCCAGTAGAAGAGTTGTTTGACGTAGGAATTTGGTCCAGCCAGTTGCAGCGCTTTGTCGAGTTGGTACTTGATGTAGTTCCGCTCGCAGCGATCATGGACAAAAGTGTGGATGCCATAATGACTAGTCGTGCGTGCTGAGGGGACAGTGAGATTGCTCCAAGTGAGATTGCGACCGCTGATCGAGGGATTGGGATGGCCGATGACCGTG
The DNA here is from genome assembly GCA_014360825.1 of Chloroflexota bacterium. Taxonomy (NCBI): domain Bacteria; kingdom Bacillati; phylum Chloroflexota; species Chloroflexota bacterium. The sequence continues at coordinate 7,175 of JACIWT010000039.1, forward strand.
CCGTTGCTGATAAGACTCGCGGAGCCGGGGCGGTAAATGAAACCGACTGGGAGGGTGTCCACGACCGTTACACCGATTGCACTTTGATCTCCGGAGTTGGTGAGGGTGATCTCGTAGGTCACGATGCCGCCACTGGGCACCGTGCCGGGAGATGCGGTCTTACTCATGACTACGTTGGGACCCGTAGTGGCTCCCACCATAGTCGAATTGCAGACAAACAAAAGAACGATTGCTATTGATGGTAGTACTTTACGCAACATGTATGATGCATCCCCAAGGTCAAGTCAGGTTTTTCCTGTAAAATAGGCGACGTAGGTACGCTATGATCAGTACAGCCCTCCTATGTGTTGTACAATGGCAATCCGAGTTCGCGGCGCAGGAGATGCAGTTGTTGCTGCTCC
>JACIWT010000040.1 GCA_014360825.1 Chloroflexota bacterium
TCCAGCGTCCATATCGCTCCGGTTCTAAAGTGTTCAGATCCACTCCGGCCAATTCTAATACTTTCTGTACGTATTGAGAATATCCATACCCCAGAAACTGTATAGTATGTCCTGGACACCGTGCAAAAAACCTATTGACTTTTGCCACAAGATAGGTTATAATAGAACCAAAGCATACAAGCGACATCGTGGGCGATTCCTCCGACCCATTTTCTCCAGGGATGGAGGGAATGGGCGTTAGGGTATGGGGAGTAATTCCTATGCCTGCCGTGTTTGCAAAGGAGGCAACGTGGGCCCGGTGGGGCGAGCGTTGCCTTTTGTTCTTTGCTCCAGGCGTAGCACCGCCATCGGTTGAAACCGACGGCTCTATGAACGAAGTCGGCTTAAGCCGACTTGCTGGCGGTCAGACGCCGAATTCATTCGGCGGCACATTTCGGGCGTGGTGGCGTATCATAGCGTTATACGCCACGCACAGCGTCTATTGGGATGATCGAGATTGAGAGAAGGAGGAAAAAACATGTGGATCCTACGGTTGAACATGAACGACCGCACCTATCGCCTGGACGAAGTCCCGGCAGCCTACAAGAACCTGGGCGGCCGTGGAATGACGTCCACCATCGTCCATGACGAAGTGCCCCCATTATGTCATCCCCTCGGCCCCAACAACAAACTCGTCTTCGCCCCTGGCATCGTCACCGGTACTCCCGCCCCAACATCGGCTCGTATCTCTGCGGGCGGCAAGTCTCCGCTCACCGGCGGCATCAAGGAGAGCAACGCTGGCTCATCTTTTGCCCCCGCTCTGGCCCATATGGGTATCCGGGCGCTGGTGGTGGAAGGGCAGCCCAAGGAGAAGGGCAAGTACTGGTTAGCCCATGTTACTTGGGATGCCAAGGCTGGCAAGCCCAAAGTAGAGTTTCTGCCCGCCGATGAGTACGTGGGCAAAGGTCTCTACGAAGTCTTCCCGAAGGTGTACGAACGGTTCGGTCAGAAGGCGACGGTTGCCGGCTGCGGTGTGGCGGGTGAATACGGCTGTGCTGCCGCCGGCCTCGTCTTCAACGATATGTCCAAGCGCCCCAGCCGCTATTCCGGGCGCGGTGGCCTGGGCGCAGTGATGGGCAGCAAGGGCCTCAAGTTCATCGTGGCCGATGACACGGGCGCTCCCGGCGTGACCATTGCCGATAAGGCGCTCTTTGACCAGGGGCGCGCGAAACTGACCGATGCCCTGCGCACCCACGCCATCACCAAGCCCAAGGGCGCTTTGAACACCTATGGCACGGCCGTCCTGATCAACATCCTGAACGAGGCGGGAGGACTCCCCACCCGCAACTTCTCCAGCGGGCGCTTCGAGGGCGCGGCCAAGATAGCGGGCGAGGCCATCTTCGAAGGGGTCAAGAAACGCACCGGCAAAGAGACCTACAACCATGCCTGCAGCCCCGGCTGCATCATCCAGTGCTCCAACACCTGGTACAAGCCCGACGGCACCGAGCACGTCTCCTGTCAGGAGTACGAGTCGGTGTGGGCCTTCGGGGCCAACTGTGGCATTGATAGCCTGGATGACACCGGCGAACTGATCCGCCTCTGCAACGATTACGGCCTGGACACCATCGAGATGGGCGGGACCATCGCCGTGGCGATGGAGGCCGGCCTGGCGGAGTTCGGCGACGGGAAGAAGGCAATCGAACTGTTGCACGAGGTCGGCAAGGGCACGCCACTGGGCCGCATCCTGGGCAACGGCGCTGCCACGACCGGCAAAGCGTTCGGTGTGGTGCGCGTGCCCGGCGTCAAGGGGCAGAATATGCCCGCCTATGAGCCGCGCGCCGTCAAGGGCATCGGCATCACCTACGCCACCAGCACGATGGGCGCCGACCACACCTCCGGCTACACCATCGCCCCCGAGATCCTGAGCGTCGGCGGCAAGGCAGATCCCCTGAGCCCCGAGGGCAAGGCTGCGCTCAGCCGCGCCTTCCAGGCCACCACCGCCTTCATTGACTCCACCGGCCACTGCCTGTTCATCGCCTTCGCCATCCTCGATATCTCCAGTGGCTTCGAGGGCATGATGGAGGAGTGCAACGGCGTCTTGGGCACGAACTGGAAGTCGGACGATGCCGCCAAACTGGGCGCCGAAATCCTGAAGAAGGAGCGGGCGTTCAACGAGGCAGCAGGCATCGGCAAAGAGGTGGACCGCGTGCCCGAGTTCATGAAGTACGAGCCGCTCCCGCCCCACAACCAGGTCTTCGACGTGCCCGATAGCGCGCTGGATTCGGTCTACGCGGAACTGTAAGCACCAAGCCTCCCGCAGGTCCCGAATGACCAAGCCTCCCGCAGGTTTTAGAACCTGCGGGAGGCTTTTGTATCACCACAAACGCCACAACCACCGGGCGGTCGGCTGAGTGGCATACTCTCCATCCGATAGTCCCAGGCATCCACGTACAGCAGCCCTCCGGCGTGCTGGTCGTCGCCCAGGAGAAGCCTCACGGCCAGGCCAACCTGGATTGCGGCCACCATATGCGTGACGGTCCCCAACAGGCCCTTGTTGCTGCGGGGTACCATAGGCAGAGAAATTGGCTCGCCGAAGATGCAGGAGAAGCAGGGCGTCTGACCCGGCACAATGGCCATGGCCAGCCCGTAGTTTTCGTCCACGGCGGCGAAGACCCAGGGGATGCCTTGCCTCACGCAGACCTCGTTGATCAGGTAGCGTGTCGCATCGTTGTCCGTGCCGTCCAGCACCAGGTCGCTGCCAGCCAAGAGAGTTGCGGCGTTGCTGCTGCTCAGTCGCGCCACCACTGGCTCCACGACGATCTCGCTATTGATGGCGCGCAACTTCTCTGCCGCGGCAATAGCCTTGCGCTGCCCTAAATCCCGCTCATCGAAGAGCACTTGCCGATGCAGATTGCCGACTTCCACAATATCGTGGTCTATGAGATACAGATAGCCCACCCCTGCCCGGGCCAGCAGCCCGGCGGCCACCGTCCCCAATCCACCGCAGCCGACGATCGTCACGCTGGCAGTGGCCAGCCTCTCCTGCCCCAGCCAGCCGATCTGGGGGAGAGCAGTCTGGCGGGCATAGCGCGCCTCGTGAATGGTGATCATCGTGTCCCTCCTATCCACCTGAACCACACGGGATCAAAGCGCACCCTGTGAATCGCGAGGTATCTCGTGATCCCATCCTTCCTCTCGAACGGCCGCTTGTACGAGAAAAAGGGCGATGGGCCTGGATACAGCCTCCATCCAAGAGTTGCTCTGAGGCCAGGTATCCGTACGGGCCCAGAAGTCCATGAAGAGGCCGACGAGCCCCGGGTTGCGCTCGAAAGTCGCCTTGGCGCGGCACCCTTGGCAGGCTCCTGCCCGTTCAGCCAAACCGAGCGCCAACGTGTTGGGGAAACGAATGGATTCCCCACATTGGGGACAGCGCCATAGATATTCCCTCGTTTGTGGATCCAGATGACTCATAGTTACCTCCTCAGGAGTCGAGAACGCTCTCCGTGTTCATATTCATCGCACCCAGGTATCGCCAGAGGGCGGCCACATCCTCGGGGATCAGGATGACGCGGTCGCCTGCCTTCACCGTGGCTTCTACCTCACACTTACGGCCGTTGATCATGCTCAGAGCCACCTTCCTCGAGGGGACGCCCATGCCCCGAATGACACGCCGCACCGTGCTCCCTTCCGGTAGAGCCAGGGAAAAGGTGCCATCGCCGTTCTCGGGTTTGCCCCGCCCATAGCCGTCCAATCTCAGCCTGCCCGAGAGCAGCACGTTTACCGTCATCATGCCACCATATCTCCTTTCCGCCTCCAGGATATCACCAGGAGGTCGGGCGAGGAAGGGTCGGCAAGCCTATTTTGGGGCAGTAAAAAAGGCCCATCTGATGATGGGCCTGGGGACCTACTTCAGCCCACTTTCCCCGGGGCTGAGGGGTGAGGCTGGACTACCCTATCTTCACCAGTCCTTTGCGGATGGCGTAGAGCATGGCTTGGGTGCGGTCGTAAACGTGAAGTTTGGAGAAGATGTTGTTGATGTGATTCTTCACCGTCTTCTCGCTGAGGCAGAGCACCCCAGCGATTTCCTTATTGCTGCGCCCCTCGGCGATTAACCGGAGCACCTCTTGCTCGCGAGGGGTGAGATCATCCACGAGAGGAGTCTGTTTGCCAGGCAGGGCGGCGAACTGGCGGAGCGCCTTCTGGGCGATGGTGGGGCCCAGGAGCGATTCACCGTGGGCGACGGCGCGGATAGCCCGCAGCATAGTCTCCGGGTCGGCATCCTTCAGGATGTAGCCCCGGCCGCCCGCTTGCAAGCCCTGGTAGACAAACTCATCATCCTCGAACATAGTGACGAAAATGATGCCTATGTGGGGCATTTCGCGGTGGATGGTGCGAGTGGCCTCGATGCCGTTTAGGTCAGGCATTTGGATGTCCATGATGATGATGTCGGGCATGAGTGCTCGGGCCTGCTCCAGCGCCTCGCGGCCTGTGGCGGCCTCCCCCACCACCTCCATATCCTCCTCCGCCTCTAACATCTTGCGCACGCCCTTGCGGAAGAGGGTGTGGTCGTCCGCGATCAAAACACTGATCTTGTCCACCTGACTCCTTTTGCGAAGACTGTCTTCCCACACTGCTCTGCGAGTCTTGCCCTTTGCCGCTTAGCCAGAATATGGGATGATCACTCTCACCGTCGTCCCTCGCCCCGCCGTGCTCTCCACCTCGAACCGACCGCCCAACTGCTCCACCCGCTCACGCATGCTCCACAGCCCCAGGTGCGTCCCTGCTCGGGGAGCCAGGGGATCGAAACCAAGCCCATCGTCGGCAACGCGCAGGGTTACCGCACCCTCATCCCGCACCAGAGTTACCTCCACCCGATGAGCCTGGGCGTGCTTGACTACGTTGGCCAGCGCCTCCTGGGCAATGCGGAAAAGAGCGGTCTCCACTGCGGCGGGCAGCCGTTCACCCTCGTCTGCGGTGAACTCGATGGTCAGGCCGTGCTCCTGCTGGCAGCGGGCCAGGTGCTCGCGCAGGGCGGGCACGAGCCCCAGTTCGTCCAGCGCCGCTGGCCGCAGATCGTAGATCAGGCGGCGGATGTCCTGGATGTTGGTCTGGGCCAGTTCGGCCAACTCTTCCATTTCTTCGGCAGCCAATTCCGGATCCTGTTGCAGGAGTTTGCGCGCCGTGCGCAGGCGGACGTTCATGCTGGCCAGAGTGGGTCCCACTCCGTCGTGCAGTTCTCGGGCAATGCGCCGCCGCTCCTCCTCCTGGGCAGCCGTCACCTGGACCAATTGCTGGCGGAGGATGGCGATCCGCTCCTCGTGCAAGCGGGCATTCTCCAGGGCCAGGGTGGCACTGTGGGCCAAAGTGGTGAGGAGTTCGAGGTCCTCTTGGGTGTAGAGGTCACCAGAGCGCTTCTCCCCCAGGGTCAGGATGCCCAACAGTAGAGACGAATGACCATTCGCCCTTACTGCAGTCAGAAAAGGCACGGCCAACGTCGCCCCGACCCGGCGCAAGTCCTCGGCCTGAGGGGAGCGGTCGTCGGGGTGCAGTAGCAGAGGGCGTCGCTCCTGGACCAGCCACCTAGCGAGGCTCCAGACTTCCGAAGTCTCGGAGACTTCGGAAGTCTGGAGTCTCGTCCAGGAGCCAGAGAGCAGCCCCCTGGGCCTCCAAAGTCTTGGTTACCGTATCCAATACCAGGTGCACCACCTCCCCCCGCTCACGCAAAGTGCTCAGTCCTCGGCTGAACGTGGTGAGGGTCTGGCGCACCTCGTACTCCCGGCGGAAGAAAGCCCGGTCCACGAAGGTCTGGATGCGGTTGCGGGCGGGCTGGAAGAGAATCGCCACAATCAGGGCGGGGAAGAGGGCAAACAGGAAGGATTGCCGGCCAGTCAGCCCCTGGAAAAGGTAGCCGGTGACCAGGGAGAGGAGCAGGAAGATGGCGGTGAGGGTGGCGGTGAGCAGCGAATAGACCAGACCCTTGCGGATGACCACCCGAATGTCGAAGAGTTGGTAGCGCAGGACGGCGTAACCGACGGAGAGGGGATAAAGAGTGGTGATGAGATAACCCCAATCGGGGTTGGCCGTGAGAGAAAGGTGGACGGCGAAGGGGATCCACTCGAAAATGAGCCAACCGCTCAAGCCCACGCCAATACCAATGAAAAGCACTACCGCCTGGTGTCGGATCAATGCGGGGACGTCTTTCTTGAGGGCGATTTGGAGCACGGGAGCGATCTTGTTAAAAACAGAGCCGCACCCGAAGATCAGGAAAGAGCCCCAGGAGGCCGAAAGAGTGTAGAGGCGCCACCATTCCGGACGATCCAGGCGCGAGGCTACGAAAAAGAGCGCCGGGAAATAGACTACGGCGACAGCAGCCAGGGCCACAAAGATCGGGATCAGAGGCCAGCGGGCCAGGAATTCCTTGCGGGCACGGTCGGCGGGGAAAGTCCAGAAGAAAATCCAGCCCGCTACCGTGGTACACGCGATCCAGGGCTGCATCAGATAGGTGGTCCATTTCTGCTGGCTGTAGAGGAATTCGAATCCCACACCCGCGACACCTGCCCATAGCAGGAGATATAGCAGGAGATAGCGGTTCAGCCGGCCGGAGGGCCTGTGAATGTAGACAAAGATGCCAATCGCCAGGGAGACGAGAGCAAAGAAGATGCCGGCGGCTGTGAGTCGCCACATGATGTCGGGAGTAAACTCCATCGTCGGCACGGCGATCTTGAGCCGCTGGCCGCCCCGCTCCACGGTGTAGACCACGGTGCCGCCGATGCCCGCCTCCCGCACCAGGCGGCGCATCTCGCGCCAGTGCTGCCCGTTCACCTCGACGATACGGTCCCAGGGGCGCAGGCCCGCCTGCCAGCCAGTGAAATCGTGGGGGGGTGAAAGCACTGATCATGCGATCGGGGGTGTAAAAGAAGCCGGGGAAGGGGCCGCCGATCTGGCTGGCGGTAGACCAGAGAGAAGCACCCCAGATCACGGCGGCAGTCAGGATCACTCCCACCACCATCCAACGGGGGCTCAGCGCAGCAAGGCGCTTGCCCATCGCTCGTCCTCCTTGCGGGCTGCCGTGTAACGGCAAACCCTGACGGCTGGGAAAGTTCGCCCCATCCGAGGAGCATTTTACAACAGAAGGGGTAGAAAGTCAACAGCAGCATGCACGGTGTCCAGGACATACTATACAGTTTCTGGGGTATGGATATTCTCAATACGTACAGAAAGTATTAGAATTGGCCGGAGTGGATCTGAACACTTTAGAACCGGAGCGATATGGACGCTGG
>JACIWT010000041.1 GCA_014360825.1 Chloroflexota bacterium
CAGCGCTGCGGACGCTGAGGTCACAGGTTCGAGTCCTGCCACGGGTGCCTGAGGGTGCAATTGGCTTGAGCCAAGTCAGAGGGGGCTCTGTTTCAGGGAGCCCCTTTTGACGTGAAAGGCTTTCCCATCAGGCCGGGCAAGTCATTGAACCTCCAATTGAGGTGCCCGAAGCCAGTTATCAGCCGCTCACAGCCCGGGTAATCCCGGGCCAGGTTGGATTCTTTCTGTTCTACGAGGCGATTGTCGTTAGGCATAGTTCCCTCGGTGATATTGCTTGGGCGAACTATACCTCTCCGGTGATATTTTAGGTGAAAGAATGCGGGCATTTGACGGAAAAGATAAATCATGCTATAATTATCGGTGAAATGGGAGTTGACGCGATCCCATTCAGCCGTTCTCCCCATTCTAATCGGAGAGATCCTCATCTATGACGACCCCTTGTGGTCTGTGAAAGTCTTCGCATAAAGGGAGCCCCTGTAGCAGACATGGTTCCACTAGCAGTGGCTTATCTTGCCGTACAAGACAGCCAGAATACGTCCATCTGGTTCTTCCCCAGTCTTTCGGAGTGAAAAGTGGATATCGCGGAACTTGAAACTAAAACGATTGACGAACTTCGCAACATGGCGCGGGAGTACGATATCTCCGGCATCAGCCGCCTGAAAAAGAACGACCTCATTCTGCGCCTGCTTCGTGCCAACGCCGAGAAACAAGGCTACATCTTCGGCGGCGGCGTGCTCGAGATCATGCCCGATGGCATCGGTTTCCTGCGCTCCGATCACCTCCTGCCCGGGCCGGAGGATGTGTACGTCTCCCAATCTCAGATCCGCCGTTTCGGCATGCGCACCGGCGATATGGTAGTTGGGCAGGTGCGCCCGGCGAAGGAAGGCGAGAAATACTACAGCCTCCTGCGCGTCGAGGCTGTGAACGGCCTTGACCCCGAAGCAGCCAAACGCCGCCCGCACTTTGAAGAACTCACGCCCATTTTCCCCTACCAGATGTTCAATCTCGAAACGCGGCCCGATATCCTGGCCACCCGGCTCATTAACCTGGTGGCACCGATCGGGCGCGGACAGCGCGGGCTGATTGTCTCGCCGCCAAAGGCTGGCAAAACCACCGTCCTCAAGCAGATCGCCAATGGTATTACCACCAACTACAACGATGTGCACCTGATGGTAGTCCTCATCGGGGAGCGACCTGAAGAGGTTACCGATATGGATCGTTCGGTGGAAGCAGAGGTGGTGAGTTCCACCTTCGATGAGCCGGTGCAGAACCACGTCCGGGTGGCTGAGATGGCGCTGGAACGGGCAAAACGGCTGGTCGAGGGTGGTAAGGATGTGGTGATCCTGCTCGATAGCATCACCCGTCTCTCCCGAGCCTACAACCTCATCGTCCCTCCCAGTGGCCGGTCGCTCTCCGGTGGTTTGGACCCGGCTGCTCTCTACCCGCCCAAACATTTCTTCGGTGCAGCCCGCAAATTAGAAGAGGGCGGCAGCCTGACCATCATTGCCACGTGCCTGATTGACACCGGCAGCCGCATGGACGATGTGATCTATGAGGAATTCAAGGGCACGGGCAATATGGAATTGCATCTCAACCGGAAACTCTCAGAGCGGCGCATTTTCCCCGCCTTCGACATCGAACGATCCGGCACACGCCGCGAGGAACTGCTCCTGGACAAGGATACCCTGGCCAAGGTGTACACAATGCGGCGTATGCTGGCGGCCATTGGCGGAGTGGATGGGATGGAGCCTTTGTTGAACCGCCTGGCCAGAACCAAGAACAATCGCGAATTCCTGGACACCCTGAATCAAGACGTCATCTGAGGCTTCGGGTTTGGAGCATAAAGACGACGAACGAACAACGGATACCGATCCCACGCCGGCGTTAGCGAGCGCCAGGACTCTACTGTGGTTAGTCCCTGACCGCGACTCTGCATGGCGCTACTTCGGCCACCTGCTTCTTCTGCTCTTGGTGGCCACGAGCCTGAAACTCGCGGGCTGGAATACCGCGCCGGTGCAGGGAGTCTCAGCCGTCTATGAAGATGAACGGACGATAGTCCGGCAGCCTAGTGTGCGCGGCCAGCCAGTCTCCGTTCCCTTTCTCGATTATCTCACTCGCGCCCCCGTGCCCCACACGACGATACCTCGCCGCTATCGCATCGAGGTCATCACCTACACTGTGCAGCCCGGCGACAACGCCTCTACCATCGCGGAGAAGTTCGGCATCAGCGTGGACACCATCCTGTGGAACAACGGGAAGTTGCAGAACAACCCCGACTACCTCACCGTAGGGCAAGACTTGTACATCCTGCCGGTTTCCGGCGTTTGGCATACAGTGCAGCAGGGGGATACGTTAGAGAGTATCGCGAAGCAGTATAAGGTCAGTGTGGAGGCCATCACCGGATACGAGGGCAATTTCATGACCCCGCCCTACGAGATCACCGTGGGGCAAAAACTCATCGTGCCTGGTGGAGAGAAACCCTACACGCCCCAAGTGGTGGTGGCTTGGCATGGCACTGTCCCTGCCGCCGCCAAGCGCGGCACAGGCACTTTCGGGACGCCGGTGAGCGGGGTGATTACCCAGGGATACTTCCCCGCGCACCGAGCCATTGACATCGGCGCCCCCGAAGGCACTCCGGTCTACGCTGCCGATTCCGGCTACGTAGCCATGGCCCAGTGGGTGGATCAGCCGCGCTACGGGCGTATGGTGCTCATTGACCACGGCAACGGTTTCCAGACGCTGTACGCGCATCTGAAGGTGTACTACGTGGAGGCGGGCCAATCGGTGGCAAAGGGGCAGAAGATCGGGTTAGTGGGCACGACGGGCTACGTCACTGGTCCCCACTTGCATTTCGCCATTATCAAAGATGGTGTGCCGCGCAACCCTCGCATTTATCTGCCATGAACAAGTAAACATAACGAAAGGGGGTCGGGTGTACCCGGCCCCTTTTGTTTTAAGTGCCAACGGGTGTTGACGGCGGCGTGGGATGCTGGTATGTTGCTTCTGGCGTGCTTGTGGGTGTTGGTTCAGGGGTGCTGGTCGCCGGAGCCGTCGCCGTGGGTTCGGGCAGCCAGGTAGGTGATGGGGTAGCCGTCGGTTCAGGCGTGCTCGTGGGCGTAGGAAGTGGCGTCCATGTGGGGATTGGCGATTGGGTTGGCGTAGGCGTGGGATTGCTGACGTTCACCCAGATGGGCGCCGAGGTGATCCGGTTGCCGTGATGGTCCAACACGCTCACGCGGAGCGAGTAGATGCCATTCTTTAGCCGACGCGTGTCCCAGTTGATCAGCAACCCTCCTTCTACTGGAGTGTAGCCGGGGTCGCCCACCAGCGCCCAACCCAGGGGCGACTGACCGATGCCATATTCCACGACGTATTGGTTGAAATCGCTCATCACTGCGTCGCCAATGATGCCCACCACACCCTGCACCGTCTGGCCCTGGGTGGGCCAGGTGATGGCGGCACGACTGGCACGGGTATGCACGTTACATAATTCCGCTGGGGGCTGAGGATGGCCATTCGCCTCGGCCCACTGACGGAATTCAGGCGGGTAGGCCTCGAAGTACTGGGTGACGACTACGTTCTCGGGGCAGAATTCGGTCGCCCGGCGGCCACTGACGGTGCAGATGCGCACCTCCACATGCACATCGCAGGGCTCGGTCGGCTCCGTCCCGGCGATGAAGATCTCTGTGCGCGGGGAGGGGCATTTATCCGTCCACAGTTTGCCAGAGATGGGGCACACCTGGGCTGTTGTCAGACCAGGCGGTGGGACGAAATCCCGGGGCGGCCGGTCGGCCAATGCCGCTTCCATGAAGTTGTGCCAGATGGGTCCCGCACCACGCGAGCCCGGCACCCGATCCATAGAGGAGCGGTCGTTGTTGCCCACCCACACGCCAGCCACCAGATCGGGAGTGTATCCGACCGTCAGCGCGTCGGTGTAATCGTTCGTGGTGCCGGTCTTGGCGGCGGCGGGGCGCGAGAGTTTGAGGACGCTGTTGGCACCGAAGGTCGGGGCCCGTGCCGCATCGTCGGATAGGATACTGGTGAGGATATAAGCGATGCGAGGATCCAGAACTTGCTCTCCTGCCACGGTGCGGGCCTCTTCCAGCACATTTCCGTTTGCATCCTCTATTCTTAGGATAGCGATGGGCTCGACGCGATGGCCACCATTGGCCAGGGCAGCGTAGGCAGCAGAGAGCTGGAGTAACGTCACCTCCCCGGCGCCGAGGGTGAGCGCCAGCCCGTAGTCGGGCCGGTTCAGTGTGGTGATGCCCAAGCGATAAGCCATTTCCAACATAGAGGGCAGGCCAACGAATTGGAGCGTGCGCACGGCACAGATATTATGCGAGTTGGCCAGGGCATCGCGTACCAGGACCGCTCCGTGTTCTTTCTTATCGAAGTTCTCCGGCACGTAAGGCGGGTTGGCTCCATCGGGGAATTCGCCTTTCACATCCATGATCATCGTGGCTGCGGTCCAACCCTTCTCCAGTGCGGCGGCGTAGGTGATCGGCTTGATGGCCGACCCGGGCTGGCGGGGGCGCAGTGTCATATTCACTTGCCCGTCAATTTCCTTGCTGAAGAAGTCCACACTGCCCACTATAGCGAGGATTTGTCCGCTTCCGGGTTCCAGAGCCACAAGCGCAGCATTTGTAGCGTGTTGGTCGGCGAGGGCAGCGATCTGGTCCCGCACTGCCCCCTCGGCTAGTTCTTGCATTCGCGAGTCCAACGTGGTGTACACCTTCAGCCCGCCGCGATAGAGCATCTCGGTGCCGTATTTCTGCTCCAACAGTTCGCGCACGTACATCACGAAATGGGGTGCGCGGATGGGGAACGTCTGAGGGGCATAGTGCAATTCTTCGGCCAGAGCGGCGTCGGCCTGGGCGCGGGTGATGTAGCCCTCTTTTGCCATCAGGTCCAACACCACAGCCTGGCGCGCTTTGGCACCCTCCGGGTTGGTGTATGGGTCATAGATGGCGGGGGATTGCGGGATGCCAGCCAGCAATGCCGCCTCGGCCAGGGTGAGTTCACTGACCGGTTTGCCGAAATAGGTCTCCGCCGCCGCCTCGACCCCGTAGGCTAGATTGCCGTAGTAGATCTGGTTCAGGTAGATCTCCAGGATAGTATCTTTGGGATAGCGACGGGTGATCTCGGCGGCCAGCACCGCCTCCTTGATCTTGCGCGAGAGGGTCACCTCTGGCGAGAGGAACAGGTTCTTGACCAGTTGCTGGGTGATCCCACTGGCTCCCGAGACTATCTCCCTCTCCGTGATGTTCTGCCAGGCGGCGCGCAAGATGCTGAATGGGTTGAAGCCGGGATTGGAGTAGAACGTGGCGTCTTCGGTGGCGATGGTCGCCTGGCGCAGGTACAAGGGAATGTCCTGCAGGGGCACGACTGTGCGGCGACCGCCGGTGGGATCGAAGATCTCGTAGAGAAGCCGGCCCTCGCGATCGTAGATTTTGGTGTTGGCAAAACGTGCAGCGCGCAGGCTGAGTTCCTCAGGCGGGGGCAGGCTCATCGCGAAATACACGTACACGCCCAGTCCGGCGATGGTAACCAGAAGCGCTAGGAGGAGCGTGATCACCAACGAGAGCAACAAGCCCCTCAGGAAACCCTCGTGCACTTCCTCTCGTTGACGCGCATCGAACGAGAAACGCAAATTAGACATAAAATCTCAAAGCCCGCAGATCAGTTAAGGATTATCCATCCAAGAGACGCTCCGCATCAGCCAGGAGTTCCCGATGACGTGCGTGGTTTTCCTTCGATGTAGAGATGGACCCGACGATTGCGCGGACCATCGAATTCGGCAAGGAACACGCCCTGCCACGACCCCAGCACCAGTTGTCCGTAGCGTACCAGGAGGGTGAGGGTGTGTCCTACCAGGCTGGCTTTGATGTGGGCTGGGGCGTTGCCCTCGCGATGGCGATAGCCGCCGGTAGCGGGCACGATGCGGTCGAGGGCGGTGATGATATCCTCGCGGACGGTGGGGTCCCAATTCTCATTCAGGGTAACGCCGGCGGTGGTGTGGGGCACGAAAAGGTGACACACTCCCTCGCTCACCCCGCTGTGGGTGATGGCGTCGGTTACCATAGCGGTGATGTCCACCAGTTCGGTCCGTTTTTGGGTTGGTACACTGAATTCCGTCTCCATACGCCTATCCTCTCCGGTTTTTGGCTAAGGGATATTATAACATAGCCGAACCTTCCTGCAACTCAATTTGACAGGGCGACCGTTTCCCCTTACAATAGCATTAGACTAATGCGGCGCATTCGTCTAGCGGCCTAGGACACCTCCCTCTCAAGGAGGAGATCGGGGGTTCAAATCCCCCATGCGCTACTATGAGAAGGGGCCCCGAAAGGGGCCGGGGAAGAAGCATGAACCCCGAGACGCAAGCGAGAGTGACCCCGGCTGCCCTCGTCCTGGCCCTGGCAGTGATAGTAGCCCTGGGTGCTATTCCTGCCTCGGCTGGCGTTGCCCCGGAGGACAATCCGTGGGAGCAATCTCCAGATTGCGACCAACGTGTCGCCGTCAGGTACCTCACCCCCCACCCCCGCCCCATACAAAAATGGAGAGGGGGCTTAGAGCGTATCGCCGTCTGGAGACGGCTCCCACTTGTGAATACCCGCCACATCCGGGACGGAGGGGCGACCGGCCGGTCGCCCCTACCCGAAATCGCATTTCCGGGCGCGGCCGGTAGCGAGATTCCGACCCACGCGGGTCGCCAGTGGATGAATCCACCGGCTGGTCTTGTCAAGTCCCGCTGGGACTGGGCCGCGATGGTCCGCCACACGAGTCTGCAGGCGTTCCCGCCCACCCAGATTGCCCCGACCGGATATATCTCTTACACCATCCGCCCCG
>JACIWT010000042.1 GCA_014360825.1 Chloroflexota bacterium
GGCCTTGTTCTGCCTCGTGCGCACAGCCCCAGACGAGTCCAGTCGGGTGCTATGTGTTCACAACGTCTCCCCTGTGCCGCAGACATTCCACGCCGATCTTGCGGATGCGGGGTTCCGGGCAAATATCGCATTAGTGGACCTCGTTTCCGGAAAGCAATTCTCGACAACAACCTGTGCTGGCTTGACGATGACTGTGCCTGGCTATGGAGTGCTGTGGCTACGGGAGAGCCGACCGCGCTAAGGGCTATCGTTTGCTCCGGATTCGTGCCCGGTTCAGATAACATGTAGAATTGGAGGTGTGGAGGTATGACCGAGGTAGAACGTGCACTTGCCTGCTTCAATGAAGGTTTCAGTTGTGCCCAAGCGGTGTTATCAACGTATGCTCCCCGGTTTGGTCTGGACCGCGAAATGGCCCTGAGGATAGCAGGGGCATTTGGCGGTGGTATGGGGCGCCTGGGCGAAGTATGCGGGGCAGTAACCGGTGCCTTTATGCTCATCGGGCTCAAATATGGTAAGATAAGGGCGGAAGATGATCAGGCCAGGGAAACAGCATACGCTTGGGTGAGGGAGTTTGCGGATAGGTTCGAGTCTCGTAATGGCTCGATCAGGTGCAAAGAGCTACTGGGCTATGATATCAGCACTCCGGAGGGGCTGGCACTGGCCAGGGAGAGGGAGGTCTTCACTACTGTCTGTCCGAAATTAGTTCGGGATGCGGCAGAGATCATCGGGCAGATGTTGGCGACCGCAGATGCAGAGGGAGGTTGACCATGGAAACTCGACCGTTTGGCAAGACCGGGGTGAGCCTGCCCATCCTCAGTTTCGGTGCCCAACGCATCGTGGACGAGGAGGGCTGCAGTGAAGAGCAAGCCGTAGAGATCTTGAACACGGCGCTGGATCGAGGCATCCGCTACTTTGACACCGCCTGGATTTACTCCCAGGGCCAGAGCGAACAGCGGGTGGGTCTGGTGGCCAAGCACCGCCGCAAGGAGATGTGGATCGCCACTAAGGCCTGGGATGAGACCCGTGACGGTGCCCGGCGTCAACTGGAGGAGAGCCTGACCCGCCTGCAGACCGACTATGTGGACGAATGGCGCCTGCACAATGTGTCACGTTTCGCGCGATTGGACGCCATGACCGGGCCAGGTGGTGCGCTGGAAGCGGCTATCCAGGCGCGAGAGGAGGGGCTGGTGCGTTTTATCAGCATCTCCGGACACGGCGATCCCCAGGTGCAGATTGAAGCGCTGCGCCGTTTTCCGTTCGATACGGTCCTCGTGGCCGTGTCGGTGTTGGACCATTTCATCTACAATTTCGCCGAGGAGTTCCTCCCCGTAGCGCAACGGCTTGGCGTAGGGGTGGTGGGAATGAAAGTTTTCGCCTACAAAGTGCTGTCCCATGTGGCCGACCGCGCCTTGCGCTACGCGCTGGCTCTGCCGCTGACCACGGTGATCGTGGGCTGCTCCACGCTGGCGCAGTTGGAGGCTGACTTAGAGGTGGCCGAGTCCTTCACGCCGATGACCGGCCCGGAGCGGTTGGCGTTCTTCCGCGAGGTGTTGCCGCTCGTGCGGCCTGAAAATATGCCCTGGAAAGCAGCCGACTGGGATAACCCGGTCTAGTGGAGGAGCCGCCAGGAGCCGGCGGGGTTCATTGAGATGAAAAGAGCAGACTCCCATTGAGGAGAGAATATGCGACGAAGATACCCCATCTTGGAGTTTGATGCTACATCGGAAGCGATCATCGAACCCAGGCGAGTGATCGAACCCCTCGACATGCCCGAACATTGTGTGGTCTGCTTCTTCCAAGAGGTCATCACCCGCCTGTGCCAGGAAGGCAAGGCCAGGGAGATTGCCCGCCAGAGAAGCGAGATGGGGGCGCATCCGGTGTACGAGATGGAGGTGGGTGGGAGGCGTTTGGCGGTCTTTCACCCCGGGGTAGGGGCTCCCCTGGCCGCGGGCCTGCTGGAGGAAGTGATCGCCCGCGGCTGTAAGAAATTCATCGCCTGCGGGGGCGCGGGAGTGTTAGATAGAGCCATCGCGGCGGGACACATCATTGTGCCTCGGGCTGCCGTCCGCGATGAAGGCACCTCTTATCATTACCTGCCACCCAGCCGAGAAGTAAACGCCAGTCCGGAAGGCATCGCGGCCATTGAGAAAGTGCTACAAGAACACCGTTGCCCATACATTGTGGCCAAGACCTGGACTACTGATGCCTTCTATCGCGAAACGCCAGTGAAAGTGCAGGCGCGCAGGGCAGAGGGCTGCCTGACGGTGGAGATGGAGGCCGCAGCCCTCTTCGCTGTGGCGCAGTTCAGGGGCGTGGTGTTGGCGCAAATGCTTTACGGGGGCGATGACGTCAGCGGCATCGAATGGGACTCCCGACAGTGGGATGAGCGCGCTACTGTGCGCGAGAAATTGTTCTGGCTGGCGGCGGAGGCCTGTCTTACTTTGTAAGGGACGTTCGGATACGGTCGGTAGGGGGCAGGGCCATACGCACCTGCGGACAAGGAGGGGTTGCTATGACGGCGCGCGGTCGGTATATCATTTACATAATCCTATCGCTGGTTCTGAGTGTGCTTTCTTGCCGGCCTGTGCCGACGCCTTCCGTAGCGCATTTCACCTACACCCCTCCCGCCTTCACATCGACTCCCCCTGGTCTAACGGTAACGCCCCTTCCCTCGCCCACCGCCACAGTCTCCCCTACCTTCACACCCCCGCCCTTCGACCGCCCCACCCTCCTGGGCACCATTTCGTTGCGCCACCTGCCCGCTCAGGGCCGCGACCCGAGCGACTTGGCAGTGGTGAACGGCAGAGTTTACGTGGCCAACCGCATGACGGCAAACGTTTCCATCATTGAGGGCGACGAGGTGCGCAGTGTCGTCGCGGTAGGCGAGCGACCTGTGGCCATCGCCGCCGATCCCGAGACGGGGCGAGTCTATGTGCCCTGCGAGGGCGATGGCAACCTCTACGTGATCGAAGGCGACCGGGTGGTGAAAGCCATTCCCGTCGGCACAGAGCCATCCGACGTCCTGGTGATGGAGGGCCGGGTCTACGTCGGCAGTTACGGCGAAGGGGCGGTGATCGTCCTCGATGCGCGCACGGGCGAGCGCGTGACGCTGGTCCGCGTCGGTGAGCAGGGCGTGCTCGCGCTGGCCGGAGACCCATCGCGGCATCACCTGTACGTGAACGTCTACAATCAGACACATGTTTTCGACACCACGAAGTTGGAAGAAATCGGCCAGGTGAATCTGAACTCCTACGTTACCTTGGGGGTCAATCCGGCTATGGGCCGCTTCTACCTGAACGATTGGGACTCCAAAGCCTATCGCCAGTATCTGGCTGCATTGGACGTGGATACGCTCGCCGTCTTGGTCCGCGTGCCAGTGGGAGGCGACCCCCAGGGCATGGCAGTGGATGCGGGAGCAGACCGGCTCTACGTGGCGAATGGCAGCGGCGAGGTAACCGTGATCCAGGCCAGCACCCACGAGGTTATCGCTTCCGTTGTGGTCGGCGTGCGTCCGGTGGCTGTGGCAGTGGACGAGGAGAGCCACCGCGTTTATGTCGCTGTGGCCGATAGCGACAACGTAGTCGTCCTCGACGGGGCCACCAATCAGGTCCTCGGCGTGATCCCAGTGGGCATTGTACCCCGGGGGATTGCAGTGGACCCCACGCGCGGGCGCACCTACGTGGCCGTGCCCGCCACCGCCAGCCTCTTCGTCATCGAGGACCGCAGCGTCATCGCCGAGGTGCCGGTGGGCATGCATCCCCTCAACGTGGCCGTCAACCCGGTGACCAATCGCATATACGTGGCCAACGATGCCAGCGCCACCATCTCGGTGGTGGATGGTGATGCGCTGAGCGTGGTCGCAGAGTTGCCAGCGAATATGTATCCTCTCGCAGTGGCCGTGGACCCCGAGGCCGATCGGGTATACGTGGGGAACACCGTCCTGGATGCTCGAACCCATCGAGAGGTCGCTGCCTACACGCTGATGACGGCTTACAAGAGCGAAGTCTTGCCGGTGGAGATCCATGTGGACCCGGCGAGCAACCGGCTGTACTTGGTAGCATTCAACGGCATACCAGGCTCAAACGGGGGCTATATCGTGTACACCCTCGACCGCCGTACCTTAGAGCCGTTGGAGCACACCTCGAGCGCGTTCAGCGTCACAGGCTTGGCCATAGACCCCGAGCGGAAAGAACTTTACGCCACCACAGTCCGCTTCTCCTATTATCACATCTTGGCGGAAGATACGAGGGATTTCACGACTATCGGTGCTCTCGACCTCCCGAAGTATCCGGAATGCCTGGCTTACAATCCAGTGACCCGTCATCTCTTCATTGGGCTGAGCCAGACCTATCGTCCTGACGTGCCCCCGGGCGGCGAGATACTCGTCCTCGACACCCGCGGCCTGGGTGAGGTGGCCCGTTTCTATTTGAGTGGCGATCCCCTGTACACGGCGGTGGACCCGGTGCGCGGCTACGTATACTTCTCGTTGACCGACGGCACCATCGCCCTGATACAAGATGTGGTCATGCCCGCTCCACCGACGCCCACGCCTACCTTCACTCCTACCCCCTACCGGGCCTGGACGCCCGCGCCTGCGGTAACGCCATCGCCCTTTTCGTGTGCCATCCAGCCCACCGGACGGATTGGGCAAGTCTGGGCCAGCCAACCCGAGGTGCGCCTCGCTCTCGGCTGCCCGATTGGCGAGGCCATCGAGACCGACATGGCTGAAGAGCGCTTCGAGCACGGCCGGATGATCTGGCGCAGGGAGGGTCAGAGCATCGCCGTCCTGTTCGATGACGGGACGTGGAGTTTTCACCTCGACACCTGGGATGAGAGTCAACCCACTTACTCCTGCGAGGCGTCGCCACCTGAGGGTCTGTACCAGCCTCGTCGGGGCTTTGGAAAGGTGTGGTGCAACGAAACCGTAGTGCGCGAACTATTGGGTTGGGCCAGCGAGGAGGAACGCGGCTTCCGAGGGCGCTGCCAGGAGTACGCTGGGGGCACGATCATGGAGACAGACCAGGGCGTGGTGTGGGTCCTTGCTGCCAGCGGCCGCTGGCAGCGCTTCGATTGATGGGCTATGCACGAGGCACGCCTGTACGAGCCATTAGAGGACGGTGCAGTCCGCTGTGGCCTCTGCCAGAGGCGATGCCTCATCGCTCCAGGTCAGCGTGGCTTCTGCCAGACGCGGCGGAACGACGGCGGGCAACTGCAGTCCCTTGTCTACGGGCGGCTGGCGGCCCTGGAGAGCCGCCCCATCGAGATCAAGCCTTTCTTCCATCTCTATCCGGGCAGCACGGCCCTGACCTACTGCGCCTATGGCTGCAACCTGCGCTGTGCCTGGTGTCAGAACTGGCACCTGAGCCGCACTGATCCGCTGGCCAAGTCCGCGCCCTATCTCTCGCCCGAAGACTTGGTGGAGGCGGCGCTGCGGGGTGGCGACCAAGGGCTGTGCGCCAGTTTCAGCGAGCCCGCGCTCCTGCATGAGTACAATCTGGACGCCTTCCCCCTGGCCAAGCGGGCGGGATTGTACACCTGCTATGTCTCCAACGGGATGCTGACCGCCGAGGCGCTGGAGGAACTGGCTGCGGCGGGTCTGGATGCCATCAAGATTGATGTGAAGGGCGACACGGAGGTTTACGCCACCTGGTGTGGGGCGAAGGACGTGGAAGGGCCGTGGGCGACGGCTTCGCGGGCGTTGGCGCTGGGCCTGCACATGGAGATCGTGCACTTGGTGGTCACGGGCGTGAACGATGGCGAGGATGCTTTATCCGCGCTGGTGGATGAGCACTTGCGACACGCCGGGCCTGACGTGCCGTTGCACTTCACCCGCTATTACCCCGCCTACAAGATGGACGCGCCGGCAACGCCCATTTCGACCCTCGAGCGAGCCTACGAGATGGCAAAAGCGGCCGGGGTGCGCTATCCCTACCTGGGGAATGTGACCGGCCACCCAGGCGAGAACACTTGGTGTCCTCGTTGCGGGCAACTGCTCATCGAGCGGCGAGGGTACACGGTCGCCCGCATTCTCCTGACGGCAGAGGGTCGTTGCCCGGGGTGCGGGGAGACGGTGCCGGTTAGACGGTATGGGGAGGCTTTATGCCTGTCCCCGGTGGGCAGCTGAAACCGCGCCCAATGGCCTGATAGCCGGGCATCTCCCTGCGGCGACGCGTGAGGTGCCGTGCTGGTGAATGGGGCAGAATCGTAGGGGCAGGGGCTCCGTAGTTACCTCTCCAGTCCCATCTCCGGGCTTAGATTTGATCTTTTGGGTGCTGTGCCAGCACATGGTATCCACTCCAAGGGCCTAGTTCAACGGCGACTTTGTCGAGCATAAAAGGTACGACCAACCTGATGTTCTCATCGATCTCTGGCAATTGCTCCTTGAGGTGGGCAAAAGGTGTTTGGTAGCCCAGGGAGGAGTGTTCTCGTACGTTGTTGTAGTAGTAGAGATAGCCCAGGGCTTCGTCGAGCAAATCCCGCTCGCTGTGAATAGCAAGCGCTCTGGGG
>JACIWT010000043.1 GCA_014360825.1 Chloroflexota bacterium
TAGGCGTCGGCCATGTGAGCGGCAGCCTGCTCGTGGCGGGTCATGATGAACTGCATGCCCACCTCGGTGCCCAAGCGCCGGATGGCATCGAGGATGGGGCACAACTGCCCGCCCGGGATGCCGAAAACAAACCGCACCTTCTCCTGGATCAGACATTGGACCAGGACATCCGCACCCATGATTGCGCTCATCGTTCCCTCCTCTCTGTGCGCTGGATCAAACTATGGGGGACGCACGGCGAGGCGTCCCCGCACGCCGATACGCAGGTTCTCGTAGGGGCACCCCTTGTGGGTGCCCTGCACAGCCACACAGGACCGCCCCTACGATGACACTCGCGAATTCAGTATAACGCAGCCGAGGGCGAAAGTCAATGCGCCCTGTCATGGCGATCCACTGCCCACCGCCGAGAACGACTCGAAGCCAGAAGGGGTTTGACAAAAATGCGCCGCGTGGATATATTAGCATTAACGGTTGGGCATTTGCGTGAGCGCCTGTTGGCGCGCTTCAATAGACGAAGGGTAGGACAAAGGCCCCATGGACCATTTTACCGCCCACCGTCTCCGCTTCGATGCTGAGGTAACAACACCTATCGAGATCGGGGAACACAAGGGTTCCGCTATCCGCGGCGCGTTGTACCACAGCCTGCGACGTCGTTTTTGCCTCAACCACCAAGCCCGCGACTGTCGCTATTGTTCGCTCGCTCCACCGCAACACGGAAATCCGGAAAAGTCAGCGACCTGTCCGGTGTGCTCTCTGGTTAGCACGCTGGGTCCGGAAAGCGAGCGCGGTGTTGATCTGCCTCGTCCATACACCATCGAACCACCTCTGGGCGACGGTCTTTCCTATGAACCCAGCCAACACCTCGAATTTGGTCTCACCCTTTTCGCCGAAGCCCTTCACTATTTTCCTTACATCATCCTGGCCGTACAAGCCATGGAGACAACGGGGCTGGGCAAACGGACCAAAACCAATGGCTGGCGTCGCGGCACCTTCCGCGTGCGTCATGTGCTGGCGCTGAACCCCCTCACCGGCGAGAGTCACGAGGTCGCCGCCGCTGGTCAGTCGCTGGTTGCTGTGCCTGATGTGCCTATCACTCACCGGCAGGTATTGCGCGCCGCCTCGACCTGGTCGGCCACAGGGAAGATCACCTTAAACTTCCTCACCCCCACTCGCATCACCGACGCCAAGCACCTACAGCATCGCCCTTTTTTCCGCCCTATCTTCCAGCGGTTGTTGGAGCGACTTTCCGCTTTGGCACGGCAGTTCTCCGATACGCCGATGACCGTGGATTTCGGCTCCCTGGTGAAAGCGGCGAATGAGGTGCGTGTGGTGGAAGATCACACCCGCTGGGTGGAGGTTCGCAGTTACTCCACACGACAGGGACGGGCCACGCCCACCAGCGGCTTCATAGGCCAGGTGTCGTTTGAGGCCGAGGAGTGGACCCCGTTCCTCCCCTGGTTGCTGTGGGGCCAGTTTACCCACGTGGGAAAGGATGCAGTGAAAGGCAACGGTTGGTATGTGATGAGCAACGAGATCCAATAGACAGGCGAGGGATGATAAAATGCAGGGCGAACTTGTGCCAGAACTGCACGACATTGGGAAATTGTCCGACATGCTGCACAACTTTGAAAAGTTCCCGTTCGAAAAATATGGATTCTCCCCCGATACACCCACTTGGAGAGGCATCTTGGAACATCACTGCTCGCGAAACTTCGAACTGTTCCCCACCTCGCCCGACACCCTGATGCTTTGCATGGCAGATGATCTCGCCTCCGCCATCTCACGGGTCAGGCAACCCGAGGTCGAGGGGGGACCAGAATGGCAAGTGAGAAAACTATGGCGAGGCCCCTCACAGAAAAAGTTCCAGTTTTTGGACCCGATGGAGATCGTCCAGTTCCTGCGAGGGAATCCCTCGGCTGATGAGTATTTCGGGCGTTATGCCGTGGCCATAGACGAAAGAGCAGAAGCGGCGTACCCAGGCATGAACATAACCACCCTGCGCACCCACTCCGAACTGACCGGCAAAATGTACCGCCTATTGAAAGCAGGGTTCCAGGTAAATGAGAAGGAGGTACAGGGAAAGTCGAGGGAAGAAGTCGGCTCTCTAATCAAAGCGAAAGCGGGGCAATGGAAACTGGGTGTTTCCAGATGCCGTTTTCACTTCCCCGCCAGGCCATTCCGAACCGCCGACCTCGGTGTCTTTGTTCAACTGGAGGAAACCTTCCGCCTGCTGAAATCGAAATTCGACGATCACATACTCTTCATCAGCCCGGAGGAGGCAATCTTCCTTTACAAAGAAAGAGGGAGCGCGGCGGGACGAAATAGTAGACAGCGTAGTCCAGGCTGGGTTCTGGGTGGAGGAAGCCCGCATCAGCCGGAGCGTATCAGACCTCCAGAAACACGATTTGCGACAAATAGTGAAAGAGCCGAAGAATACCGTTTTCCCATCACTGGTGGAGGCCATGGCCCCTCCCATCTGTGAGGTCTGCCAGATGGCACCGGGAACCAAAGAGTGGCTCAGAGAAGCAGGGGGCAGCCCTGAGCATTTGTGCGAATCCTGCTTCAGGAATCGACAGAAAGGGGCGAGGTTGAGGAAACTGGCAGAGTGGGAAGATCTCGTCGCCTGGATGAGGGTAGTGCTTGATTTCGACGATCTCCTCGCCGCCTTAGGAAAACTCTACGCAGATTACTTGCGCGAGGTAGGTGGTAACCCGGATCGGGCGGAGGTAAGATTCACCCTCGTGTCGGAGTTTCAGAGAGACTATGAGAAATTCCTCCACTCCCTGGGGGAGAGCCTTTCCTCGCAACAGGGTGATGAAAATGTGGAACGGCTCTTGGATTCGCTCTATTGCGCGCGGCTCCAGGAAAAGAAGGCAATCTTGGATCTGGTGAGTGCATTTCACCAGCAGATGCAAACGTATTTCCCGAAGTTCTATGAAATCCCACGCTCTCCCATCCGGCTGGCCATCTCCTGCTCAGCAGCCACCTTCCCCTTCTTCGAGCACTGGCGGATGATGGAAGAGGCCCAGGACCCGCTGTGGATCAACTTGGTGAGTCAGGGCCAGGTGCGGGCGGGCCTCCAGGCCGTTCCCGCCCTGTTGCAAGCCACCCAATTGCGTCCCAAGTCGGCCCTTCACAACCTGGCAGAAGTAGCCAGGGTCTCGGAGAGCCTGGCGAAAGTGCGCATGGGCGATAAAAAAGACAAAGACTACGGGACCTATTGCCGACTCAAGGAGAATTTCTTGCCCTTTGGCCTCAGTTACCAGGGCCTATTGACTCTGGCGAAGATCTTAGGAGATTGAGATGCGCTTCTTAGAATATGAATTGACAGCGGATACCCTTTGCTTGGGAGAGAGGGTCAAGGCGGGCTTATTTCGGCCCTGTGATACCAGGACTATCCGATACTCTGCCATCACCGGCGCACTGCGGTCCTACCTGGGCCGCGATGACCTGCACGCTGCCGGCTATTTCGTCCAAGATGGGGAGCACAACCAAGTGGATTATTTCACCTACTCCCCGCGAGATCGGGTGTTGGGATCCAGCAAGATCCCCCTCACCGTGCAGTTCCTGAGAAATGTGCTGGGCAAAATTTACATTCCGGACCACGCTGACCTGCCGGAAGAGTTCGACCTCTCTCTCGGGGCGCTGAAATCTCGCGGCTTCGGCCAATGCCACCTGCGCTACCTGACCTCTCTCGATAGTGAAGAGCACAGGGCATTCGGGCGATTGAACACCCGTATCCCCCTCGACCGGGTAGATGTGTTCGCTATCAAGGAAGTGAAGGTACCAGTGTACGGCTATCTGTTCCGACCGACCTCGCGCACCGATGGCGTGTATGTGCTGTCGCTCTTCGAGGGCAGTGTGGTTGTGGGTCCCCGTTTTCTACTGGAGGAGGGCACAAAATGACCGACCCGATCGAACAAATTCTCAGGAAACTCAAAACCAATCAAGAGGTGATGCGCACGCGTTTCACAGCCAGTCTCCTAAACAACGTGGGGGAGATTTTGGAGAGGGATGGCTTCGGTGCAGCCAAAGTGTACCTTCTCGACCGCCTGGAACGCCCCGAACTACAGGCCCAGGCGAGAGTTCTGCTGAACGTCGTCCTGCCCACACTCGAAGCCTCTCCCTCCGTACAACAACGGCGGTCTTTGGGCCGCTATATCGTCAAGACTCTGATCGCGCTACAGTCTCAGGAGGTGTGAAATGATCACGGAACGACGCTTCGAGATCGTCCTGCGCACGATGGAACCGTTTCGCATCGGCGGGAAACCAGATCCGTTGTTCGGGGCCGAAAACCCGGTGGCCATCGTGGGAAGCCAGGTGGTGATCCCAGGCTCATCCCTGAAGGGTGCCTTTCGGAGCCGCATTGAACAATATCTGATAGAGCGGCACTATGACGCGGGTGCCAAACGCTGGCCTGCAAACCGAACGGCGTGGCGGCCCTGCCTGGGTGGCCCTAAACCCAGCGAGGCCGAACAACGGCTGGTGGGGGAGGGGAAATACCGAAGTTTGGGATGCGCGTACCCTGCGGCGAGAGATGCCAAGGACGCTAGTATATGCCCCGCCTGCTACCTGTTGGGAGCGCAGGGTCTGGTGGGGTTCGTCCGCGTTCCTTTCCTGGTATCCGATGTCACTCCCGAAGAGCTCTATTCCGCCAGGATAGACCGCAGCACGAGCACCGTAGCCCGGGGCACAAATCGCCCTTATCAATTGGTGCCTACCGGCGCTATCTTCAAGGGCACCTTCTACGTAACCCTCGAGGACACCGTCCTTGGCTGGCGGCTGGGTGAGCCCAGGCCCCTCGATGGCGAAGGAGACGCTTGGCTGAAGACCAATGCCCCTTCGCAAGAGCAACTGATCAAAGAGTTCATCACGGACAGGTTGGCCAGCATCTACCTGCTGGGTGGGTACAAGTCGAAGGGCTTCGGTCGCGTCCAGATCGAAGTCCGACCATCTGGATAAACCGCGGGGTAGGCTTCAGCGGAAATAGATGTCGAGAAATAAAAGCGGAGGGCCGCCCGGCCAGGAGGCTCAGCATCTCCAAGGCCGACCCGGTGAGTGCGTCATGGCAGCCGGATCTGGCTCGATGGAGGTCCGCCCGGGTCGCTTGGACCGTCGCAAATCCCCGGTCTCTCGGGCGCAGAATACGATTTGCGAGAAGAAGGTGTTTGTAGTACACTTTTACGTCGGAGGAGACTGGGTGCCGAGCGCCCACGTGGCTTTCTGCGCCCTTATTTGGACTCGCGAGGTGAAAAATGCCTTGAGAAGGGTGGAGGTGAGGGCTGGGTTTCAACCCTCGACCCGACAATTAGGGTACTGAAAGCAAAATAGACACAATCGCCCGTCGGTCGCTGCTATGGGTTTCAACCCTCGACCCGACAATTAGGGTACTGAAAGGTCACACGTTTCGCACCACGAGAGGCGGGCCAGGTTTGGTTTCAACCCTCGACCCGACAATTAGGGTACTGAAAGAGCACAAGCGATAGCAGGGCGTAAAGTTCCTTCGGTGGTTTCAACCCTCGACCCGACAATTAGGGTACTGAAAGTCAAAGATCCTGGGAGGCAAAAAGCAAAGTTATCTCGGACCCAACCCCCTTAATCAGGGCGGTTGAAACCGCGCCTGTGGGACCTATCGGCCTGGCGTCCCCCTGCGGGGACGCCAATACCCGGCCTTATCGCCGAAGAATCCCAACAAAAAACGTAGGGAGAGGTTGAACCTGCCCCTACGTAGGCCCCAGATGCCATCCGCCAACAGCCTATCAGCGGATGGCCTTCGGCATAGCGGATTAACGGATACACCCCGCTCTCCCATCCGCTAATCCGCTACCCATCCGCTGATAGCCATCCGCTCCATCCGTATCCAATCTGCCGCCCTCTATCCATTTGTCCGTTTTCTCAATCTGATGACAACCCCTGACGCCTGCAGATAGGGCCAGTTCCGGCCCTTCCAGGATTTGACAAACTGGATGTTTGGGTATACAATGTGGTCACAATAGTGACTACTAGACTTGGAGGAACAATGGCTGAGATTGGCGTGCGGGAACTG
>JACIWT010000044.1:0-5317 GCA_014360825.1 Chloroflexota bacterium
ATCTCCTGTAATGGATCGCAAACTGTCTGACAATTACACAAATGTAACACAAAACCGTAAATTTGTCAAAAATAAGTTTCAAAATAGGCAGATTGCAGTTACTCATTCACAAAGCGATCGGGCCCCTCTCCTCGAAAGGGCTACGGGGACCGTTTTGAGAAGGATCGCTACGTCGAGCCAGGAGGAACGCTGGGCGATGTAGTCCAAGCACACCACATCAGCGAAGGGCAGATCGCTGTGCCTCTTGATTTGTGTAAGCCCTGTGAATGCATGGCAAGATGACCACCGCAAGTAAAACGCATCCGTTAGAATCTCCCCAGGAACCCTGACCCAACAACACCCAATCGGTTCCTACAATTCAGACCAATGTCAAAGACGCCACGGCATTGACTAGACTCGCTCCCCGCGGGCCCTCGAACATCCATCAGAAAGCGAGACAGGTCAATTCCTACTGACATCGCTCACGGTTCCGCACAACGGCACGGCCTCAACCAATACATTTTCTGCATACCACCCCTCTGCAAACATACGCTGATCCAGTCTCCATTGCTAAACACGGTTGGTTCTCTGCTATGCCCCAGCACTCCGGGCACCACATCGATCCCAAACGAGTTGGCGTGCTCCTGATCCGACCAGCAGCCGCTCCAGGCTCAGGGTCTTACGCAAGCGACATACTGCCACCGTTCTATGCCCTACGAACTCGCCTGTCAATCGTTAGGGCAGGCATGACGCTAACCAGACCCAACGCATTGCGCAGGCAAACGGATAGTTCCTTCAACCGGCAGTGGTTCATTCGCATAGAGAGCACACTGGAAAATTCACACCGGCACGCGCCTCTGGTGATTCAAAGCCGGACAACCCACCTGACTCCGCACTGCGCAACCGATAGAAGGTCAACTTGTATGGATAGGAAATGCCGCTCAGATAGACTGTGTTCTTCTCGTAGAGTTCGGTGAACAGCGGATCAACGAACAACTCTTGGTCGCTGCGGAAGCAGGGCGTATCCAGGCCCACCGACCCGCAGAACAGGATGTAATCTGGCCGCCGGGCCAGTACATAAGCCCCGTCCCCTTTCTCATGTCCGGCGAGTCGTGCCCCCACAGGCACCTGACGGTGCGCGATGTGAACGTCGTTCAAACCCAACATGTCGATAATGCGCAACTCGGAATAATAAGCCACTGCTCCGGCGGTATTCGTCGCCAGGACCGCACCGGGCGAAGCGTGTTCCTTAAACCATAGGCCGACGGCCCTACCATCCCTCACTGTGACATCGCGCAAGACAACCGCAGCATCGCTGGCTGAAAGCCAAAGCGACCCTGCCATAACGACTGCCGACACCAGACCGAAAGCCAGCATTACTTTTCGGCCCGGACCAACAGTCTCCCACAAGGCTTCTAGACCGCCCTGGGCCAGTAGGACAAGGAGCGGCAGCACTGGTGCGAAAAAGCGTGACGCAGCCCAAGCGTCACCGCCCACCGCCACTACATAGGCCATGTAGCCCAACAACAGCAATGAGAAGTAGGCAACCCACGGACGCGAGCGTTGAGAAAGCACCAACAGCGCCCCCAAAAGGAGCGGGTACAAACCGTATGTGCACAAGAAACGCAGCGTATAGTTCAATCCACGCAGCATCTGCGAGCCTGAGGCTCCCACCTTGGCGTAGAATGTGTTGGGCAGGAGATAGCCGTAATACCAAGTACGCCAAGCGAAATATGATCCAAAAGGCACCACGAACCCGATCACGAGCGACAGCACTGTTCCGTCCACCAATCGCTGTCGCCGCACGAAGCGCTCCGCGAGTGCGTGCAGGAGAGTGAGCAGCCAGAACAGTGTGCCGTCAGGCCGGGTCATAGCTACCAGGGCGAAAACGAGACCAGAAATTGGCAGCGTTCTGCTCCGCCCTCCACGCTCATGGAGATAGGCATATGCCGCTACGGTGAGCAAAAAAGCATACATCGGTGTTTCCAGCCCACTGGTGGCCCAAACCACCCAACTGCCGCTTGTTGCCAGGAACCCCACTGACACCAACGATAATGGTGGCGGTGCGTGTGGCGAAATCCAACGACCCAGCACATAAGTCATAAGAGATGCAAGAACACTGAACAGCACGCCACCGACATGTCCCGCAGTCACGATGTCCACGCCAAGCGCAGCAGGCAACGCCAGCACCATCACCCACAGGAAATTCGTGTAGCCTTCCACCCGCTCGCCGACATTGAACACTAGCCCGTAGCCGTTCACGAAATTGCGAACGTAACGAAATGAGATGAAAGCATCTTCCATAATCCAGGTGCGAAAATAGGCAAACTCGTGGGCCAAAAGGAGCGCCAGGATTAGCCCGAACAGGGCCAGAAAGGTCAAACGATATGTCGCACTTTTACCTCGGACCGTCACACCTACTCCCTCCTTCAGAACATTCACCGTGGCGCCCAAACGCTCACTCCGGTGCTTGTGGAAACCCACACCCTTTCTTTCTCATCCACGGTCAGTGCAGTCAGCACACTTTGTTGTGGGTCCCCAGCAGGGATGTATGAACGCCAGGCGGTGCCATCCCAAATGGAGAGGCCCCCGCCACTTGTCGCCACCCACGCACGGCCCCCAGCCGCATGTAATGCCACCACCCGATTACAGCTCAGGCCATCGTCGATCGTGTGAACCCGCCATACCCAACCATCAAAGGAGTCCAAGACGGCGATACCACAGCGCGTCCCGACCCATACGCGAAAGTCGCTCGTTTCATCCACGTCCAGTGCAGTGATCTCATCGCAGGGCAGGACAAGCCCGCCCTCTGTATGCTCCGTCACCCAAGTGCCGCGCCGCGGGTCGAACTCAAAAAGCCCTTCATCACATGTGCCCACCCATAGGCGTCCTCTTGGGTCCAAGGCCAGAGCCCACACATCTCCACCGTTGGGCAGTTCATAATCGGCCCATGAGACTCCATCGTAGCGCCTGATGCGTGACCCTCCACCAGCCCAAACGACGCCATTGTCCTCAATAGCAAGGGCGCGGATACGAGGCAGAGGGAAAGTTGTCCAGCAACCGTCTCGGTAGACACTCAATCCTCCTTCAGTGCCCACCCACACCTCACCAGAGGGACCGATGGCGATGCTATTCACCCAGCGGCTGCCCACACCGTCCCCGATGGTATGGGTGCGCCACTGACTGCCATCGTTGACGCTCACGCCACTGCCCCAGGTGCCAACCCAGATACGGCCCGCAGGATCCGCCGCTAGGCTCGTGATCGGAGCGTAAGGTAAGGCTGTCGCACCGACAACCGTATGCCACGCTGCGCCATCATATTCGCTCAGGCCTCCTCCGGCGCCGCTGGCCCAGATGTGCCCTTGCGCGTCGGCAGCCAATGCCCGGACTTCGTTGCTCGAGAGTCCATCGGCCACAGTGTAGGTTTTCCAGCCGCCTTCGCGAAAAACGCTGACCCCGCCGCCCCACGTCCCAGCGAAGACCACATCGCCCACTGCTGCCAATGACCAGACCCAGTCGGCCCCCAGGCCATCGTGCTCACTATAGGTTCGCCAACTGCCACGATCAAGAACGCTTACACCTGCAGTGGTTGCTACCCAAATGTGGCCTGACCCATCCGCAACAATGTCCATCACGTAGTCAGCAGCCAACCCTTGACCCGTATTGTAGGTACTCCAGCATCCATCGCCTCCACCGGCAGGGGGTGGGGTATATACGCTGACACCGCCGCCCCATGTGCCGAACCAGAGCCGCCCCTCCACGTCTTCCGCCACACAGGTCACAGAATTGCTTGCTAAGCCGTCCCGCGATGTGTAGGTGCGTCGGTTGCCGTCCCGAGCCCAAGAAGTAACGCCGCTGTCCCAGGTGCAGAACCACATGCCACCCCGCGAGTCCCCAGGCAGAAGTGCAGTGACAAAATTGCTCGCGAGATCGTGACTCTCCGAGGAGTAGGTTCGCCAACGCTCGCCTTCGCGGACCATTACTCCTGCCCCCCAGGCAGCCATCCACACGCTCCCACCTCGGTCGATTGCCACGTCCCGAATGTTGGGGGGCAGACTCTCGGCGGCGTAGTGCCACATTTTTCCGGTGGCACGTTCCCATACTAGCAAGCCATCCAGCGTGCCCATCCAGACCACATCATCTGAGACCGCTAGCGCTTGAGTGCGCTGCCCGCCTATTGTCTGCCACTGGCCTTCCGGGGGAACGGCACGGGTACAAGACAAAACCAAGGTGGCAATAGCAATTAATGCACCACCCCTTAATGTCAACCCTCTGCTCCGCGTTTCAGCTGTACCACCACCGCTCGTTGGCGACGATGCGGAAACCAACGAAGCATCGAGGTGATGTCCGCGTGGTCTTACAGACAACATTACCGGCTACTCCCTCCACGAGTTGAGACACATCATAGGTAATCGCTACCTCTGGACTCCAGGTGCGATCCATCAGGTCGATCAGCAGAGCACACACCCAACGCACGACATCTCTCTTCCCATTTCGCCAGTCTCCGCAGTTCCCCGAGGGACGTATAAGATCCGACCTTCTTTTTGGTTTCTCACAGACTTGCCAAATCGGGTTCAGTCTCCGCAAATGAGAGAAGAAAACGCTCTCTTATGGCGCTGCAAAACTGTAAGCAGCGGCTGAGAGAACAGAGAAACAGATCAAGTCACAAGTGTGACTCGTCCACGTAAGAAAAGTATACATCACGAGCTCCGTCTGGGCAAAAATCGCATTCTTTGAGAGTGTTGAAAAAGTGGGTTATTGAGAGCTAACTCTCTAGCGGAGAGGAAAAATTGACAGGTTACAAACCTATCACAGGCTTGTGAGAACCTCTTAGAAAGCCAAGCCTAGTGCTGATCAGACCATTTTCCATCCTCTAACCGCCTTTCGCTCTACCCTCTTCCTCTCTCAGACGCACTTCTCCCTCGGTCTAGACCACTACTTTGGCCCGGCCTCGGAATGAGACCCCAGTGAGCAGTTTCACCAACCGCTTGAGATTCAATACGATGGCCGTCAGAATGCTCTGAATGGTGTAACGGACCAGACCAAGGTAGCGGCACCTCCCCATCCCGTGATATCTCTTGCCCTCACCAAACTTGCGCTCGATCTTGTACCTCTCCTTCAAACCGGCCTGATATGGCTCAGTAACTTCCTTTTCCAACCACACCCTCTTGTTGAGGTCCTTCTTCCGAGTCCGATAACTGTTCAGCCGAATAGCGGAATGC
This sequence comes from Chloroflexota bacterium, assembly GCA_014360825.1. Classification (NCBI taxonomy): domain Bacteria; kingdom Bacillati; phylum Chloroflexota; species Chloroflexota bacterium. The sequence continues at coordinate 5,202 of JACIWT010000044.1, forward strand.
AAACCGTTTTCAGCCAGGAAAACGTGATTGTCTGAGTCGTCGTAGCCCCCGATCTGCAGCGTAAGTCTCTACCGGTAGTCCTAATGCCAGGTCGGCTTCGACCAGGCGAGGAAGGT
>JACIWT010000044.1:5327-5938 GCA_014360825.1 Chloroflexota bacterium
CTGGTGATGATCTCTGCCTGGGCGTTGAAACTGACATGCTGCTTGTACCCGTAAAAGTATTGTGGCTGTTTTCGGACTCCTCTCTCCCCTCGCACTTTTTTGCTTCCCTTCACCCCCCAACTGGCGTGGTTGTCCCGAGGGGGTTTGCCTTCCTTCTGCCTGTGTTCTTCCTTCTCCACGTTCACATCGGCGATGGAATGGGTGCTATCTACAACCTGGATGGAGCCGAAGGCCACGCCCCGTTCCTGGGCCAGGCGGACGATCTCTTGGAGTAGGCTCTGGTAGGCAGCCAGTTTGCCATTCTCCAGGATGCGATTCTTGAAAGCAGTCAGAGTGCTGTGATCAGGGGCCCTCTCGTCTACTCCGAGGCCCAAGAAATACTTTACCGGCAGGTAGAAGTTAGCCAGGTCTTCTGTATCACGCTCAGAGATATTGTACAAGTAGGAGACGAGCAGCATTTTTAAGACCACGGCCGGGTCATAGGGCGGACGCCCCTCCTGGGCGTGGCCTCTGTAATATTGCACTAGTTTCGCGGTGAATTGCTCCCAAGGGACCACGTGATTCCTGAGATTCGGACATGAGTTCGGACATGCAGGGGTGAACGAATGGAT
>JACIWT010000045.1 GCA_014360825.1 Chloroflexota bacterium
TTCAGCCGCCAGTCTTTCGAGGGCTATATGTCGCAGCGCCCGATGCAACCCCTGACCACCACTGTGGATCATGTAGAGTTGGTGCCCAGTGTGGAGTTCCTGGGCGTGAGTTACGAACGCGCGGCAGTGGTGCACACGACGTGGATCGTGCGCGAAGGGGGGCGGGAGAAGACGATCCGGCCGGTGGAACTGCTGGTCTGGGCAGGGGACCTGTGGCGCTGGCTGCGTGGGCCGCTGCCCTGGTGGCCCACGCTGACCCCGACGCTCATCCCGAGCCCGACTGCGTCGGCTACTCCCACCAGTGCCGGGACAGCAACCGGCACGCCCTCGCTCACCCTGACGCCCACACCCGCTGGCACGGGTCTGCCCACCCCCACCCAGAGCCCCACACCATACACCTGGATCCCGGTGGGCAGCACAACGCAGGTGGTCAGCGAGAGCCTGGACTTGCGGGCCGGGCCTGGCTCCTCTGAGGCGCTGGTGGGCATCCTGCCGCAACATACGGTGGTGACGGTTTTGGAGGGGCCAGTTTTCGCGGAGGGGCATCCCTGGTACCGGGTGCAGGTGCAGGATTCGGGACTGGTGGGGTGGTGTGATGGGGAGGGATTGGGGTAGGGGCAGTGGACGCCGTTTTTAGAGATCCCCTTGGATGCATCCAAGTGGCTAGCCTGAGAAAGCCTTAGCGGGATTTAGCGAAGCCACAGTCATGAAGAGCCTTAGAGAACAAAGTCAGATCCCCTATGTAAACTCCTGGTGCTCACCTAGGATCGCCTTTAAAGCAATCTGTCGGTCGCTGAAGTCTAATAGTATCGCGTCGGGGTTGTACTGAGCCAGCATATCTGGCGTATGATAGCCAGTCGCAACTGCTATCACCCGAGCATGTAATGCCTTTCCCGCCTGGATATCCCGGGGAGAGTCGCCGACAACCACAAGTCTACGATGATCCGGCTCAAGGCCGTAAGTGCGAGTTGCTCTGTCAATCGCCAGATGAAGCAACGCCACCCGCTCGTTACCCTCATCCCCGAATGCACCAACTGGGAAGTAACGTTGCAATCCTGATCGCTCGAGAATGACACGAGCACTCCTGCTCACCGTGCCTGTAACAAGCGCCAGTGCATGTCCTGCCTGCTTGAGTGCATCGAGAACCTCTACAACGCCAGGCAACACCGCTGGTCGCAGGTCATCAGCCAAGAGTGTAATAGTTGTGTCCGTCAGGATCTCCACCGCCCTTTTGAGGCCTGCATTTATCACATCGGAACTTAGACCCATGTCTTCGCAGATCATGCGAATGATACTGGGCTGGGTATGTCCCGAATGCATATGTGTAGGTTGGCCATCGATATCATATACACTCTTCATTGCCCTAAGGTAAGCCTTAACATAAACATCGACGACGTTAATCAACGTTCTATCCATGTCGAACAAAATGATCTTTTGATGTTGCCCGTTGTTGTGCGGATTCAATGTCTCTATCTCGATTTGTGAGGGCATAAGCAGGATACACCCGTCACCATGGCACTGTTGGACTAAAGCATTCCTGCATTAGTCAGCGCAGCGCGTATCTTGGTTCGCAACCCCGCCTCAAGTGGCTGGAATGGAGCCCTTGGGAACCCTGCATCCACACCACGCATCTGAAGGATTGCGTGTACTGTGGGAATAGTCGGTCCCAAGTGAACGATATCTCGTACATCTAGTACTTTATGCTGGATTTTCCTAGCCGTACTTAAGTCATTCTCACACGTGGCCCTCCATAGGTCTGCCATCAATTCTGGGAAGGCGTTAGCTAAGCCAGCCACACAGGCTCGAGCGCCCATAATATAGGCTGGCAAAAACAGGGCCTCAGTCCCGATAACGAAATCAAAGTCGCGCTCTCCTACAGCGCGCTGCTTTTCTATAAAATCACAGATATCAAAACTGCTGTCCTTAATGCCCCAAACACCAATGTCTGCCAACCGAGCCAGCAGGTGTGGCGATATCTTATTCCCAGAGGCCTGTGGGTTATCATAGGCGTAGATCGGGATGGAAACTGCTTTCATAACTGCGCGGTAGTGTTCGAAAATCGCGTCCTCTGTGTGTTTGTAATAGAACGGGGGGATAATCGCAACCGCGGTTGCTCCTACTGAATTTGCATGTTTTGCCAGTTCCACAGCGGAAGAGGTATCCGTCGTGCCCACGTGAACGACCACTGGCACGCGGCCCCTGACTTGATCTACGACGATCTCCACTACCCGCTTGCGTTCCGTTACAGACATTAAGGGGCCACTTCCGTAAGTTCCGCAAGTGTAAAGGCCACCTATATGGGGTAATAAGAACTCGATGTGTCTCCGAAGTCCATCTTCATACACGTTTCCTTCAGAATCGAATGGTGTAATGTTCGGCGGTACTATCCCTTGCAAATGGAGTCTTTTCACAAGCCACGCTCCTTTCAGTAAACAGCGTTAACACACCATATAGTAGTGTACGAGGGAATGGGGAACTGGAAAAAAGCGATGCATCTCCAGGGGGTACCTTAGGTGAGCGCTGCAGCGTTATTCTGCCCTAGTGCTCGCTGGCTGCGAGCCTCGCGTACTGCTGCTACGAATCTACGTGCCAGTTCTGTCAACTTGCCATACTCGCCCGCTTCGGCGGCTTTGTAATCCACCAAGTGTCTGCCTACTCCCAGGGCCACGGCTCCTGCCAGAATGAATTCCTTCGCATTCTCCAAAGTAACACCACCATCTGCCAGAAGCGGAATGTGTCCTAAAGGAGCAAGTACAGCCCGAATATAGGAGGGACCGAGGTTCCCAGCGGGGAACACCTTGACCATAGCGGCGCCCTGCTCATACGCCAGCAAGATCTCGTTTGGGGTCAAGGCTCCTGGGATGACTGGTTTGCCGTAGCGATGGGCTATCTCAATAACTCCGTGATTGATCGTGGGCGAGACAATGAACTGAGCTCCAGTGAGGATCGCAGCCCTTGCGGTCTCTGCATCGAGCACAGTTCCGACCCCAAGCAGGACCTTATCCCCCACCTCAGTTGCCACTCGCCTGATCGCCTCTAATGCATCAGGCATCGTCATTGAGAATTCTATTACCGAAACCCCGCCCTTGAGCAATGCCAAAGTTGTGTCCACAGCCATCTTGGCATTTGGCAGCCGGGCTGCAGCCATGACACCACACTCCACAATGCGATTCACGGAATCATTTTTTGAAAGCATCTACTGGTCTCCTAAGAAGGTTGATACTTTCCACAAATTATTTGGAGCAACTGTTCCTCTGTCTCAGCTTCCCGCAACCGAGTCAGATTGGCCTTGTCGCTTAAGAATCGCGCAACGTCTCGCAGTAGTTCTATGTGACCCCCGTGATCCACTGCCCCAAGCCCAATGGCCAGCCACACGGGATCATTTTCGCAGCCGAAATTGATGCCTTCTCGTAAGGTGGCAACAGCCAAGCAAACTCGATTAACGCCCTCCTCGGGCCGCGCATGTAACAAAACGACGCCTGGAGCAATGACGCAATAGGTCCCTATTTCCTCGATCACGTTTTTCATCGCCTGAATATATCTGGGGTGCACATCGCCAGCGGCTACCATTATCTCTCCCACTTGATCCACGAGGTCCCGCCAATCCGCCGCCTGTATCCCAACCTTGATTCTCTCCCTGGTGAGCAACTTCTCAATCGCCAACCGTTACCTCTCCTGCCACTCATAGTCTCAAAATCAGCAACATTGCTCGTGCAAGGTTAGGGGAGGCCGTGCTTGCCGTTTTACTTAAACACGGCCTCCCCCATCCAAGATCACCTCACCCAAGGCCGAGGATCGCGCGAATGATGCTGCCGATTACCTTGATGAGTGTGACAACGATGTAAATGTCAGGGGTCATCAGGGCTGCGCCCACTACCTCGTATTCTGCCCAGGGGATTACCGGGTAGAATAGCGCTCCTGCAATAGGCCAGAGCAGGCCGGTTACAAAGCCGGCAGCAACAGAGCCCCTCGCTCCGCCAAGAGCATTCCCGTAGACCGCACCCGCCGTGCACCCAAACAGGAGAGCGATCATGGAGGGCACCGGTACCACTGCTAGACCTAGCACCCGACACAGTGTCATGCCAACTAACCATCCAACGAAGCCAGTGGCTAGTCCAACTACTACCCCAGTAGGAGCAAATGGGAATACAACGGGGCAGTCCAGAGCAGGGGCCGCTCCGGGCACGAGTTTAAGAGCAATGCCCTTGAACGCGGGTATCAACTCGCCGATAAACATGCGGACGCCCTGCAAGATCACGAGCACGCCGCCTGCAGCGGTGAGAGACTGCAAAACGATCCACACAATGGGGTGCTGCGTGCCAGCCAGTTGGAAGGCAGCCTCTGGTGCAAAGATGGATGGCACAGCGAACATGACGAACATGATCAAAGAGAAAGCTACGGCGATGTCCCTGAAGGCCTCTAATGTGCTCGGCAAACTGATCTCCTCGATACTGTGCTCTTTGTTGCCGACGAGTTTGGCCACGACGGACGACACCCAGTATGCGGAGCCCATCGTATGTCCGACCCCATAATCATCTGTGCCGGTCACCCGCCTGGTATAGGGCTGGAGCAACATAGGCTGAATGGCCATATATAGGCCCAGGACCAGCGCGCCGATGATAACGAGCGGGATGCCGCTCACGCCCAACGTTAGGAGTACCAGCGCAATGCCACCAGCCAGATGCCAGACCTTGTGTCCAGTGAGATAGATCCACTTGGCCTTGGTAAACCGTGCGATCAGGACATTCGCTAGGAAGCCGAGGACCATGACCAAGCCGACTTCTCGCCCGATCCGGCCCATCACTGCCCCAATGGCGATGTTGTCATCGAAATAGACGCCGGTTATACCAAATGCGGCTTTGAAAAGTTTGTCAAAATTAGCCAGCCCGCCAGTAGTCGCCGAGACACCGATGTTCAGGATCAAAAAGCCCAGGATGGTCTTGGCCGTCCCCAGGACAACCTGGGTCAGCGTTTTGCGTTGAAGGATCAACCCGAACAGGGCCACTATTCCAACCAGGATGGCGGGGATGGTCAGTAACTGCAACAAAATGTTTAGGATACCCATTTTTCCTCCTGCCTTTCTATGTAACCATTAAAGGTTTGCCATGCTATACTTGCAGTCCTATACTATAGCAGGGTTACGTTCAATCCTCATGTAACAAAGAGAGTGCCAGTCGAACAGTTCACC
>JACIWT010000046.1 GCA_014360825.1 Chloroflexota bacterium
GCTCCCTACTTTGCCCTTCAGGGGTGCAAGCCCGCTGCTCGCTACGACTACGCGGCCAAAGGCAAGACGATGGCGATCGTCATCTCGGTGCTGCGGGCCTTCGATTCCCTAGGATTATGTCACTTCGCGCTGATGATGGGATCCCCGCCCTTTCTGGAATGGCTGAACGCCGCCACCGGCTGGGGATTCGACGAGGCGGAGTTCTTCCGCGCCGGCAAGCGCATCCAGGTGCTACGTCACGTTTTCAACGCCCGCGAGGGATTGCCAGCCCAGTTCCCTCTTCCAGCCCGCGAGCGGGGCGAACCACCGCAGGAGATAGGGCCGGTGGCAGGCATAACACTGGATATGGAGGCAATGGCCAGGGGTTATTTTGAGGCCATGGGCATCGACCTGGCGACGGGATGGCCGCTGCCGGAGACGGCGAGGGAACTGGGACTGGAAGCAGCGCCTAGTGGATGTGAACAGGAGGCCTCCACCAAAAGGAAATGATGAAGGAGAACGAAGATCTGTGCCATCTTGGTGCTCTAAGGTTTTCTGGACCAACCTCAGTTGCTGATTAAGGAGGGAATGAACATGGTGTTCTCTTTGGCCCGACTGATCGAAGAGAGGCAAGGCGATCAATACCTCTTGCACGAGCGCTACATCAACCCGTACATGGCGCGTGTACAGCAGATTATCGGCTTTGACAAGATCTACACGCGCGGCGAGGGTGCATACCTATGGGACAAGGATGGCATCCGCTACCTCGACTTATTAGCCGGGTACAGCGTCTTCAACCTGGGACGCGGGCATCCGGTCATCAAACAGGCGATGATGGAATTCTTGTCCCTGGACCGGCCAACTCTCGTCAAGATGGACTGCCCGCTTCTGGCCGGACTTTTGGCAGAGGAACTTGTCAAACGCATGCCCCCTGGCCTGGACGCCGTCTTTTTCGCCAACTCCGGTGCCGACGCGGTGGATACTGCCATCAAGTTCGCCCGTTATGCGACGAAGAGGCCGCGTGTCGTTTACCTCAACCACGCCTTCCACGGGCTAACGCTCGGGACGCTTGCCATCAACGGTGGGGATGCCTTCAGGAAAGGTTTCGAACCCCTACTCCCAGGCACGGTCATGGTGGAGATGAACGACCTAGAGACACTGGAACGAGAACTGCGTCAAGGCGATGTAGCCGCCTTCATCGTAGAGCCGATCCAGGGCAAAGGCGTGTATATACCGGCGGATGATTACCTACCCGAAGCGCAGCGCTTGTGCCGACAATATGGGACGCAGTTCATTTGCGATGAGGTACAGATGGGACTGGGACGCGCCGGGAAGTTCCTCTGCTGCGAGCACTGGAACTTAGAGCCCGACATGGTTACTCTCGCCAAATCACTGGGCGGCGGGTACGTGCCAGTCAGCGCGGTCATCATGCGGCGAGAGATCCACGATAAAGTTTTCGGATCCCTCAAGCGCGCTCAGGTGCATTCCACCACTTTCGGCCAGAATGATATGGCCATGGCCGCTGGGTTGGCGACCCTGCAGGTGATGGATGAGGAAAAAATCGTGGAGCGTTCGGCCACTGTGGGGGCAAAACTGCTCGCCAGGCTGTCTGCGTTGAAAGAAAAGTATGAGATGATCGCTGACGTGCGCGGCAAAGGCCTCGTCATTGGCATCGAGTTCCGCCCGCCCAGTTCGCTTGCTCTTAAAGCAGCCTGGACAGCCCTCGAGGCCGCGGAAAAAGGTCTCTTCACTCAGCTGGTGGTAATGTCCCTTATGCGCGACCACCGCATCCTGACCCAGGTCGGTGGGCCGGGGGTCAACATTGTTAAACTCCTACCTCCGCTCATCATCGGCGATGAGGAAGTAGAGATGATCGTCAGGGCCTTCGATGCGGTTATGGACGATGCAAGAAACTTGAGGGGCCGCGTTTGGGCGACAAGCGCAGAACTCATCAAGCAAGCGATGGCAGCGTGAATATGCTGTTGGATGACGTCCGCCACCTGGCCAGTGAGATCGGTCCACGCGGCACCGGCAGCAATGGGGAAGCGGCAGCCGCAGACTACGTAGCCGGCCGCCTATCTGCTCTGGGGTTGCCAATCGAGCAGCAGACCTTCCGCGCCGTCGCCAGCCAAAATGCCTTTCCACTGGCGATAGATTTGCTGGCTCTGCTGGCGGTGGTTATCTACCCCTTGGGTGGGGCCTTCACCCGCTGGCTTGCTACAGCACTGGCGTTGACCGCAGCGCCCCTATTGTGGTGGACGATTCGCTCCTCCGATAGTCCTCTGCGGCCCCTCTTACCCCAGGTGACCAGCCGCAACGTCTTGGCGCGAATCGAACCACAGGGCGACCTACATTTGCGCTGCGTCCTTCTGGCCCACCTGGACACCAACCGGTGCCGGCTGGCCTGGCAATCCTCTGGGGTGCGCTATACAGAGCCGCTAACTTGGCTAACGTTGGTGATGCTGGCTTTACCTGGTGTGCTCTATTTGGTCGGCGCGTTGCTTGGTGGCCCAGCCTGGCCCTGGTGGCTCTCGCTCGTCCCGGCTGGTTACATACTCGGAACAGTTGTTACCCTGTGGCGGGACGATCTCACTCCGTTCACCTGCGGGGCCAACGACAACGCCGCCAGCGTGGCCGTGGTTCTGGAGACCGCTGCTCGCCTGAGGGCTCAGCCCCTCAGCCATACAGAGGTGTGGCTGGCCTTCACTGGAGCCGAGGAGACCGACCATGCCGGATTGCGAGCGCTGTTGCGCCAATACGGCACATATCTACGCCGAGCCGCCTTCATTGACCTGGAAGGCGTAGGAGGTGGCGACTTGGTCTACCTGACCAGGCAGGGCCTGGTCGCTCACTATCAGCCGGATGCGGACTTGCGAGCCTTGGCCGAGAGCGTTGCTGCCGCACATCCAGCGCTAGGTGTGTGGGCAGCGCAGATGACAATGTCTGATGAGGTGAGCACGTTGCGACGGGCCGGCTACCGGGCTATTTGCATTGCCGGGCGCGACCCGGCTACGGGGACGTTGCCGCACTGGCACCGGGCTGACGACACAGCAGACACAGTCTCCGCAGCAGCCTTGGAGCGGGCAGTGAGTTTCGTACTGGCGCTGCTGAAAGAATTGGATCATAGGCCACGAATGGGAGTAGAGGAGGAAGTATGCGTGCATTCGTAACCGGCGGGACGGGATTCATTGGTGGGGCCGTTGTGCGACGGCTACTGCAGGCCGGACACGAGGTGCGGGCACTGGTCCGACCCGGTGCCGATACCCGCCAACTCGATGGCCTACCTGTGGAGCGGGTTGAGGGTGATGTAAGAGACAAAGAGTGTCTGCGCCGGGGCGTCGCTGGTTGTGACTGGGTCTTTCACTTGGCAGCGCTCTACAGTTATTGGGGCTATCGCTGGGAAGATTTTTATCAGATCAATGTGGAAGGCACGCGGCATGTGCTGGAGGCCGCTCAGGAGGCAGGGGTGAGTCGCATCGTGCACACCAGTTCCATCGCCGCCCTGGGCGTCAATCCGAATCACACCCCCGCCAGCGAGGACACACCCAGCACACTGGAAGATAAAATCGGTCCATACCAGCGTTCTAAGTTCTTAGGCCAGCAGGTAGCCCTCGAGTTCGCCCGCCAGGGGCTACCCGTGGTCATCGTCAACCCAAGCACACCCGTCGGCGTAGGTGACTACAAACCCACCCCGACTGGTCAAATCATCGTGGACTTCCTCAACGGACGGATGTTCGGCTATGTCGACACTGGCCTGAATATTGTGGACGTGGAAGATGTGGCTATCGGTCACCTTTTAGCCGCTGAGCGGGGGCGAGTGGGAGAGCGGTACATCCTAGGCGGAGAGAACCTGACCCTTAAGCAGGTCCTCGACATCCTGGCCGAGGTATCCGGGCGGCCGCCAGTGCGTCTGCGCATTCCCCGCTGGGTGGCATTGGGGTGGGCTTACGTGGACGTGGCCCTAGCCCGGCTGAACCCACGCCGAGTACCCACCGCCACACCGGAAAAGGTGCGTCTCTCACGTCGGTACGAGTGGTTTGACCCGAGCAAGGCAGTGCAGGAACTGGGCCTGCCCCAGACTCCAGCCCGCGAGGCGTTGCGTAAGGCAGTGGAGTGGTACCGAAGCCACGGATACGCACCATAAAGACGCGGATCAGGCTCGCGGAGGCATCCGCCATTACAACTTCCTGGCATAGAACAGGGCGATGTCGCCGCTGGGGTAATAATCGTCGTTGAACCCGCAGAAAGTGAAGCCGTGTTTCTGGTAGAACTGGATGGCTGGGTCGTTTTTGGTCTGCGCCTCGGCAGTTACCATCCGCAGCCGCTGGCCTGAGGCCCACTCTAGCGCCCGATTGAGCAGCGTGGAACCAATCCCCCGCCGCCGCCAGGCTTTATCCACCACCAAGTGATGGATCCACGCTGTTTGGTTCCATCCAATAGTCATCAGAGTGATGAAGCCGCGCACCGCCTGGCGGTCTGTGGCCACCAGGAAGCACTCCCGGCGGCGGAAGTCTCCCATAAGGTCGCTGGAATCCCGAGGGTAGGCCACATCCATCGGCCAGGGTAGCCGGACGCGGACGAACGTGATCTCCAACTGTCCCTCCACCTCGCCCAGGCGCATTTGCCAGACGTGCTCGGTCTCGTAAGAAGCATCGAGAGAGGCACAGCCTTCCAGATCCTTCAACACAGCGTTGCGGATGAACAGTTCGGAATGCATAGCGCCTATACCCCCTCCCACCAGACGCGCTGACTCAGCACGACTCTCAGATCGTCTCCCTGACGAACTCGGTACGCGGGGAGTCCATTCTGCGCAAGGACGGTGAGAAGCGGCTCTGTGCCCACTGGTCCACCGAAACTCTCAGGATCAATCACGACGGCCACCCCGCGGATATCTCTCCGGCTGAGATCTCGCAAGACTTCGACCCACTCCACTTCAGCAGAGGGTGTAATGGCCACGACGGAGGTATTTCGTCCCAGCATAGCCCCTTCTGCTGACAAGATAGTAGCCAGTGGGATGGTACCTTGGGCGCGGGTAACGGCTAACATCTCCAGGATCTTGCTCAACTGCCGCTCCCCTCGGTCGGCAGGGAGCACTTGGCGCTGTTGCGCATAGGCCACCAGCCCTACTGCCCGGTTCTCTGAGAGGAAGTGTTTGGC
>JACIWT010000047.1 GCA_014360825.1 Chloroflexota bacterium
CGAGGCTTAGAAGCCGTTCTGGTGAGACAAAATGGGACAAAATGCGACATCTGAGAAATTGAATGACAAACAGAGGCGGGCTATTCGTGCAATCCTGACAGAGCGCACGATAACGAGTGCTGCACAAAAGGCGGGGGTGTCCAGGTCAACAATTTATCGCTGGCTGGAGCAGCCTGCGTTTGTCGCTGCGTTGACGCAAGCGTCGGATGCTACACAGAAGGCCATCGCAGCCCGGTTGACGGGGTTGCTTGACCGAAGCCTTGACGTCGTGGGTGAAGCCCTGGGCAACGGCGATGCGAAAATCAGGTTGCGGGCTGCCCTTGGGCTTCTGAGCCGTTACGACGGATTGGCGGAATACCTTGACCTAACGGCCAGGGTTTCAGAGTTGGAACGCAAAGTCAAATTATCAGGGGGTGGACAATGAGTATTGAGAGACGGGTTGAGGACTTAGAGGCCAGGACGGGCAGCGTTCGGGAACCGATGATTTTTTACATCAGAAGACCGGGCGGTCCCTCGTCCGAGGAAGCGAGACGGACGGCTTTGGCAAAGGCGATGCAGGAACGACCTGACCAGAGCATCTACATTGTTGTGTTGGAAGGGGGTGAACAAAATGTCAATACGAACAATGCTTGACGACTACGAGGCAGAGAAGGAGCGCATACTTGGCGACCGAGACCTTTCGCAGGAAGCGAAACTGCGCAGGGTCGCTGCGCTCAAGGAGCGAGTGCACGCCAGCGTCCTGGCAGAAGTTCAGGCACTCTGGGGGCGCATTGACCAGAACGGCAATTTGACCGGTGGCACGCTATGGAGCAGGCTGGAGAAGGCAGAACAGGCGCTGCAACAAGCCAAGGAACGGGTGGATGCTGACCTTGACGTCGAACGGGTCAAGTTGCACGTCCAGGGCATCTCATCACGACTGGCGGGAATGGGTTCGCTTGACGAAGCCAAGCGCTACTACAAGCACGCCAGCCCGACCGAGAGGCGTGCTTGGCAGGAAAGCGCTGCAGCGAGCCTCATCAGCAGGTTCGGCAGCAACGTCGAAGTTTTTATGTTTGCCAAGCAATTGGAAGCCGACCGTGAGGCCAGGCTTCACACGCCAGAAGTGCAAGACGCAGAAGCAACGCTTGAGCGGGTTTACAATGACTTTGAGCAAGCGTTCTCCGACTTGGATAGGGCTTGTGCCACATTCGGCGATACGCCGTTCTTGATGGCCCCAACGACAGGTCAAGGGCTATCTGCAATTCGAGCACGGATACGTCGCAACAGTCATACAGATTGGGAGCGACTGGGCTGGGACTACTTCGTCGGTCAGAAGACAAAGACAACGGCAGTCGGGGGTAAGGAACTGTAGAGTTCCCGTTATGGCCATTGGGGGCTGGTTGCGCCTGCCAGCCCCCTATTTGACTTTTCTGCCAACCTGCCTATACTTCTGGCTGCCTTAACAACAAAATAGCCCTGCGACTTGAGGCTAAGTCCAGGGCCTGGCGTCGGTGAGATACACACCAACGCAAGGGGATTGTAGCAGAGGCCCCGTTTGGTGTCAAACCGACGGGGCTTTTTTGTTCGCAAAAATAGAGCAAGCGCTTTGGCAATAAACGAGATGTCAAGTTAGCGACAGAAGGCACAACATTTTGTGGTATGCAGGCCAGCCGATGCTACGGGTTGTGTGTTCTGCTCAATCGGCAGAGCAAGCGCTTCGTAAGCGTTAGGTTATCGGTTCAAGTCCGATGGGTGGCTTGTAGTACAATCGAAGAGTGCATCACCGATTCTTTTTATCAATTATCTTGCTATCATAGATCAAGGAGGTGATGCCCGTGATAGACAGTAGTACCAAACTGGGCATCACCGCCGATGATGTGGCCTGACCGCCACGAGCGACGGTGATGCCTCGGAAAGAGTGAACCCCCTTAGCGGGGGTTCGCTCTTTCCCGGCACCCTGAATTGACAGCCGTTGGTCATATGTGCTATCCTTGCCCCAAAGGAGAATACCTATGGGCAAAATCCTCATCCGAAATGCAGATGTCATCACGCTGAACGAGCAGGGTGACATTTTACTTCGCACCGATTTGACGATCACGGGCGACCGCATCACCTCTGTCGGAAACATGCCTGCCGGATTCGTGCCCGACGAGATCATTGACGCTACCGACCACGTCTTGATGCCCGGATTCTTCAATTGTCATACCCACTCGCCCATGACTTTCGAGCGAGGCTGGGCCGAGGATCTGCCATTCGATCGCTGGCTCAACGAGAAGATCTGGGTGGCCGAATCAGCGCTGACGCCAGAGGACGTGCGCTGGGGCGCGTACCTGGCCGCCGCCGAGATGATTCGTTCGGGGACAGTGGACTTTGCTGACCACTATTTCTATATGGACGAGGTAGCCGAAGTAGTCGAGGAGGCAGGTCTCAAGGCGCTGTTGGCTTGGTGTGTATTTGGCATGGGTGCAGACAGCGAGGTCGGCACAGATCTGGAGGGCAGCATTGACTTCATCGAACGTTGGCAAGACGCGGCTCACGGACGTATCAAGACCACCTTGGGCCCTCATTCACCTTATGCCTGTCCACCAGAATTTCTTCGCACCGTGGTGGCTCGGGCCAGAGAGTTAGGCTTGGGACTGCATCTCCACGTAGCGGAATTCCCGGAGCAACGCGAAACCTCTTTAAAGAAACATGGCCTGACACCCATCGCCTATCTGGAGAAGTTAGGCGTCCTCGACGTACCAGTCATAGCCGCACATGCGATCTATGCGGATGACGAGGACCTTGCTATCCTGGCGAAGCACAAGGTGACGGTCGTGCAGTGCCCCACCACGCACATGAAATTGGGCATGGGCGTCACACGAGTGCCCGAGATGCTTGCCGCTGGTGTGAACGTAGCATTGGGCACCGACGGGCCTGCTTCGGGCAATGCCCTGGATATGCTCCGGGAAGTGCAATTGGCCGTATTATTGCAACGCCATGCCCACGCCGATCCCACGGCATTGCCCGGTGACCTCCCCTTACGCCTGGCCAGTCAGAGGGGCGCCCAGGCAATGGGCTTCACTGAAAGCGGTGTAGTTGCTCCTGGCCGCCCGGCCGATCTCATACTGCTGGATTTCCGCCATGCGCATCTGCGTCCTCGCCACAACTTACTCGCCAATGTGATCTTCGCGGCTAAGATCCCAGACATCCGCTGCGTCATCGTGGATGGCCAAATCCTCCTACGCGATGGCAAACTGACTACTTTGGACGAGGAGCGCATTTTGCACGAGGCTGAGCAGCGTGCTTTCCGCATGGTCGGACAAGAAATGCGCATTATGCGAGCCTATGAAACTTAATTTCGCCTGCCTGTGGTGGGGGAGAAAATGACTGAACAAGTGTCTGCTGAAATAATGACGCCCTGTTATTTACGACTGAGTCGCGTATGGGCGGCTGCCTCGCGAAAGAGTTCATGACACCGTGCAAAGCGGGATTGACTTTTAGTGAAAAGCGGGCTATAATCACTTACAGTTACCAAGTAGTTCATTGGCCAATAGGCCGGGGTGGGACAGCGATGCCAACTGCAACACGTTCTGATAGCCCATCACTGGCACAATTGTTGAGCGTGCTGGCTTGCACACTGGTCATCTTTTTCGTCATCTCATTCGTGGGCAAAGCAATCGAAGCCTACCAGCTCCAGCGCCAGGTGAGTTTGTTAGAGGCGCAGGTGAAGGCTTTGGAAAAAGAGGGGGCTGCCTTAGAAGATCAATTGGAATACGTGCGGAGCGACGCTTACGTCGAGAAGGTGGTTCGTGAGCAACTGAAGTGGTCTCGTCCCGGCGAGACCGTTTTCTTGCCCTTGCCGCGCTTGGCCAATAGGACCCAGGCATCCCCTCTTCCGACCACACCAGCTGGCCCGGCCTTAGTAACGACACCACAGTGGCAATCCCATTGGCCGGAATGGTGGGCCCTTCTATTTGGTAGTCGTTGAGACCGTATCTAGATCACGGTGCCGGAATCGCCCGCGATTTGACAGGGATTGGCGATTTCTGTAAAATATAGGTGCGATGCGGGGTGGAGCAGTGGCAGCTCGTTGGGCTCATAACCCAAAGGTCACAGGTTCGAATCCTGTCCCCGCTACCTTTTTTGTGGCGGCGTAGCTCAGCGGCAGAGCAGGGGACTCATAAGCCCTGGGTCACTAGTTCAAATCTAGTCGCCGCCATTGGAGCACAGCCCATAGCGTTTCGGTCATAGCCCCCCACTGCCCGTTGTGGCAGAAAGGGGGGCTTTGCTATGTCGGGCGTGAAAAAAGAGCAATGGCTTCGGGTAGTTTCACAGAGCGAACTTGCCAGGGACATCACGGCCTTTTTGACCGACAGAAGAGCCAGGGGTCATAGTCCAGGGACACTACACTTTTACTGCTACAAACTTGGCCACTTGCGAAACTATCTCGAAAGCAGAGGTATTCGCAACGTCCAGGACATCACGCCGTCGGTGTTGAGGCAATGGCTTCTGGACTTGGGCAAGTCGCACAATCCTGGTGGTGTTCACCAGCACTATCGGGCTGCCAAGGCATTCCTGCGTTGGTGCTGGGTTGAGTATGACTTGGACATCCCCAATCCGATTGTCAAGGTCGTTGCGCCCAAACTACCACAGGAACCGTTAGACCCGGTGCCCATGAGCGATGTCAAGCGAATGCTGGCGACCTGCGAACGCAGGACGTTCACGGGCGATAGAGACCGGGCGATTATGCTCTGCCTTCTGGACTCTGGAGCACGGGC
>JACIWT010000048.1 GCA_014360825.1 Chloroflexota bacterium
GAGGAGGAATTGCAGACCATCCCCGGCCTGGGGCCGCACACTGCGGCCAGTATCGCCAGTTTCTTCTCCCGCGAACGCAACCGCCAGTTCATCGAGAAGTTGTGCCGGGCCGGCGTGGTATTGGCAGGCGAAAGAGAGGCGCCGCGCGAGGGTCCGCTGGCGGGCCTCACTTTTGTGATTACCGGCACGCTCTCCGTCAGCCGCGAGGAGATGACCGAGTACATCGAGGCCCATGGCGGCAAGGTGACCGGCTCGGTGTCGAAGAACACGAGTTACCTTGTGGTAGGCGATTCGCCTGGGGGGACGAAGTACGAGCGGGCACAGGCCCTGGGCGTGCCCATGATCTCCGAGGCCGACCTGCGGCGCATGGTAGAGGGGGGTAGTTAGGACAGCGCGCTCATCAGTAGGATTATGAGACACTACGTGTAGTAGGCGTACGCACTGCTGAGACCTCTTCTGATGCTACCTGCAAACGAATTCGCGGATTGTCATCACAAATCCCCAGAGTGTTAAACCCCGTGGTACCGGCCCCTGGAATATTGGTTGCATGCAAGGATTAGCCCACATTGTGTTGTCCTGTTTCGCAATATGAAACAAAAGGCTTGACACGATTTCAAATCATGCTATAATTTGAATTAGACATTACGATACTCTTTTTCATAATGCGAAACAAATCTGAGCATGGGCTATACAGTACAGTCTGTAGAACGAGCACTTCAAATCCTCTTTGAGTTGAGCAAATCCGCCGAGGGAATGAGCCTCACGGAACTCGCAGCGCGCACCGGTTTGCACAAGTCTACAGTCTCGCGCTTGCTCAAGACGCTAACAAAATATCAGTTTGTCAGTCAGGACAGTATAACCTCATGGTATTTACTCGGCCCCAGCGCTCTAGAGATCGCCTTCGACTTCCTCAGCGATTTGGAATTGCGTAGAGTGGCCTTGCCACACATGAGGTCTCTGCGGGAGATCACTGCAGAGACGGTGAACCTAGCCATCCTGGATAAGCGCGAGGTGGTGTACATCGACCGTGTGGAAAGTCGGCATACGCTTCGCTTGACAACCACGATTGGCAAGCGGGCTCCGGCACATAGCACAGCGCTGGGCAAGGTTTTGCTTGCGTATTCGGATGCGACTGTCGTGGGTCAACTTTTGCGTGCGGGTCCTCTGGAAAGGTGCACGGCCAATACCATGGTGGACCCAGACACCATTGAGTCCGAACTGGCGAAAGTGCGCCGTGCAGGTGTCGCAGTTGATGACCGAGAGAACCAGGATGACGTCAGATGTGTCGGCGCCCCTATCTTTGATGCGTGGGGTAGGGTCATCGCGGCCATTAGCGTCTCGGGCCCCGTATCACGGATCACACCCAATAGAATCCCCCAATTGATGGAGGAGGTCAAACGGGCTGCCCAAGCCATATCAACGGAATTGGGTTACCGCAACAACCGGTCTGGAATGACTGCAGGTAATCGAATTGTCCCAGAATAAAACAAACGCAAACGAAGGAGGAAAAGTGGCACATAAGATCCGAACAGTACTTGGTGATGTGGACCCCAACAAACTGGGGTTCATACTCCCTCACGAACATCTGATTACTTTCCCGCCTATGCGTGTGCGCTCCGACCCTGATTATCGGCTGCAGGATGTGGGGAAAGCAATAGAAGAGGTCAATCTCTTTAAGCGCGCGGGCGGCACTGCATTGGCAGAGATGACTACACATGGATATGGGCGGGATGTCAACGCGCTCCGACATATCTCCAAAGAAACTGGTGTGCACATCATTTCTACAACGGGCTTTATTATGGAAAGCCTGTTTCCACCAGAGGCGTTCAATTATACCGAGAAGCAATTGGTGGATCTCTTCGTGAGAGATATTCAGGAAGGTATGGATGGGACAGACATCAAGGCTGGTCTCCTGAAGTGTGGCACCAGTCATGATAAAATGACCAGAACGGAAGAGAAAGTAATTCGCGCCGTGGCCAAAGCACATCATATAACGGGGGCGACGATCAGTACCCATACTATGGGTGGCACCATGGTTTTCTCGCAAATCGAAGTGTTAAAGTCGGAGGGTGTAGATTTGGCACGGGTCATTATCGGTCACCTTGACCGAAACTCGCTCAATATTGGCTATCTAAAGATGGCAGCGAGAACCGGCGTCTATCTGGAGTTTGATAATGTCGGTAAGACGAAGTATTACCCCGATACTTTGCGAATAGACATGATCAAGCAACTGATTGACATGGGCTTTGTCAAGCAGATATTGCTTGCTGACGACAACGGACGTCAATCGTACTTCGCTTCGTATGGAGGCGGCCCAGGGCTGGATTACATCCCCAAGGTCTTCGTGCCAATGTTGCGTGAAGCGGGCGTCAGCGAGGCAGATATCGAGCAGATGACAGTACTTAACCCGCGAACCGCCTTGGCATTCGAGGCGCGGTAATGTATTGCGGGCCACCGGCACGAGGGTGCGAACGTGGTGCCGGTAGATAGAGAGCATCTTTAGGAGGTGTGGTTCTTATGGCGCGACTCCCCGAGATTTTGACCGTATGCGGGGTAGGCTATGGTACCAGTCTGCTGTTGAGAATGACCATCGAGGATATCCTGTCAGAGGAAGGTTTGGTGGCCAAGGTAGCAGCCTGGGATTCTGGCACGGCAAAGGGTCAAGCAGTGGATATCATCGTGTGTGCGGATGATTTAGTGGCGCACCTGGAAGGTTTCAAGGGCAAGATTGTTCCCATAAAAGATCTTACGGATAAAGCCCACATAAAAGAGCGGTTCTTGCCGGTATTCAAGGAAGTTGTGGCTGAGATTGAGGCCAAGGAAAAGAGGCGCCGCTAGTAACTCACGAGACCTTTGTTACCCATTTGTCGCTTCACCGAATGGAACTGCTAGGTTCGCTGATGGTGGCTCCTAGTTACTTTTTGTGTAATTGCAGATGAATGCAGACCAAGGCCTGGAAAGGAGGTGGATATAGCAAATCCCATGTGATGGCATAGATCTTGCGTGTTGGCGTTGGTTTTCCAAGAACTGTCCTAGGACTCGAGGAGGTAACTTATGGACATCTTAAATGTTTTGATTCAACTACTCACCATCCCAGCGATTTTGATCGGTCTGGTCGCGCTAATCGGCTTGGTGGTGCAACGCAAGACTATCACACAAGTGATCTTGGGAACCTCGAAGACTATTCTGGGGTTCCTCATCCTGAACATCGGTGTTAGTGCGTTCACCGGGCCACTGAAATCATTCGACACCCTTTTCAGGTCGGCCTTTAACCTCACAGGGCTGTACCTGGAAGACAACGCTGCGGTGGCTCTTATGATGCAGCGCATCGGCACCCAGGTTGGACTGGTCATGGTACTCGGTTTTGTGGTCAATTTGCTTGTCGCCCGGTTGACTCCGTTCAAGTGGATCTACCTTACCGGCCACAAGGCCTGGGCTATGGCTGGTGGAATCGCTTTCGCTCTGGTCGCCTTGGGGGTAAGCGGAGTGCCCTTGGTCATTGTTGGGGCTCTGATCCAAGGCATCTACATGGCTGTGCAGCCCCATTTACTACAACCGTGGATGCGCCAGGTGACAGGTTCGGATGAGTACGGTTTTGCCCATACGCTAGGCTCCGTTGTCGGGTTCGGCGCATTTTTCGGCAAACTTCTTGGCAACAAGGAGCAGAGCATTGAAGAAATGTCGTTGCCGAGCGGCCTGGAGTTCTTCCGCGACATTGCCATCACGCTGAGTCTGATCATGGTTGCCCTGTTCGCTGTGCCTTCTATCTTTGCACCAGAGGCCGCGGCCAAACTGGCTGGGACTCAGCATATCGTGGTCTGGATCACTCTGCAGGCCTTAACAGCGACCGGTGGGTTCCTGGTGTTATTGCAGGGTGTGCGCATGTTCCTCGGCGAATTGAACCTGGCGTTCCGTGGCATCGCCCAGAAGATCGTCCCTGGCTCGAAGCCCGGTCTCGACTGCCCAGTGGTGTTCCCCTTCGCGCCCACCGCCGTAGCCACAGGGTTGGTTGTTGGCTTCATTGCCTGGCTTCTTGGAATGGGCTTGTGTTCACTGCTTAGGCTCCAGTACATACCTGTCCCATCCCTTATGCCTGTGACGTTCGGGTGCACTTCAGCGGCGGTTTTCGGCAATGCACTTGGAGGCCGTCGTGGTACGGTGGTCGCCGCATTTGTCACAGGCCTCGTGTGGCCGGTCTTCGGCGCATTGTTCTACCCCCTGCTTCCGTTCCCCGAGTATGAAGTAGTGGGCACTGGTCTGCTGACCTGGGACATCTATATCGTAGTGGGGCTTATCAGGGCAGTAGGTGCGCTCTTTGGTCTAGGTAGATAGATGTCAGATGTATATCTTGGCTTTGGTCAGGAAGGAGGTGAACTGTTCGACTGGCACTCTCTTTGTTACATGAGGATTGAACGTAACCCTGC
>JACIWT010000049.1 GCA_014360825.1 Chloroflexota bacterium
CTGGCCTACCTGCGTTGCCCGCTGGCACACCACAAAGCGATCCGCACCACCAACCTGCTGGAGCGCGCTTTTCAGGAGAGCCGTCGGCGCACCAGGGTGATCCCACATTTCTTCACCGAGAAAGCATGCCTGAAACTGGTCTTCTCGGCCTTGTGGCAGGCAAGTCAGCGTTGGCAACGGGTGAGCATGACCGAGTTGGAGCAGCAACAACTGCATCTCCTGCGCCGCGAACTCGGATTGCCATTGTACAACACTTAGGAGGGCTGTACTGATCATAGCGTACCTACGTCGCCTATTTTACAGGAAAAACCTGACTTGACCTGCACTTTGTGAAGCAGAGTAGTACCAGCGAGTATAACTCCCGCAGCGATCACAAACAGGAGAGTGTACCCTAAATTCGGGCTGAGCATGTTAAACGTGTCGATCAGGGGCCCTATGAGCCTTGATGTAGCACCAGCACCTGCTGTGGCGAGGTTTGAGAGTCCCAGATACTTTCCAGCCTCTGTTTTGGGTATTAGATCAGTTGCCAACGCCCAATTTGCGCTGAGGAAAATACCCAGGGCCATGCCGATGAAACCGCCACATATGGCCAGACCTGTGAAACTGCGCGGGAATTGCAGGACGAATGCAGCGACCGCAGCGACGAGGCCTGCGAGATAGATCAGCGGTTTGCGACCGACCCGGTCCGCCAGATAGCCAGCCGGGAGGGATAGCAGGAAAACGAAAATCCCAATGATGGCAACCAAACTGCCGGTAAAGCCTTCGGGATTTGGTGCGCGCAGAACATCCCGAATGTAGTATTGGGCAAAACCCTGGATTGCATAGATGCCCAACAAAATCAAGAAACGTGAAGCGATAAGCCAGACATAGTCGGGATAGAGACGATAGTCTATTTGAAAAGTCCGTCGGATACTTTCTGCGATGCTTTCTCCGAGGGGTGTGCGTTGGTCCATCGTTTGGGGCTGCTCGTGCACGGTTAGAGTGATGGCGGCGCATACAAAGAGGACGGCGCAGATAGAAAATAACGCCCCTATGGTGTTCGGTGGGCTTGAGCCCATGAAGTATGCCGCAGCCAGTGAGCCAACAATAAGGCCACCGATGTCGGCAAGGTTCTTTATTCCTGACAACAACCCCCTCTTGTCTTCTGGCACTAGATCCGGTATGAAGCCTTGCGCTGGACCGTGGGCGGTATTGGAGGCAAGTTGGAGGAAGAAATAACTCACGAAGACCATCCAATAATTAGTGGACAGAGCCAGCCCAGCAATGAAAACGAAATCTAGTACCGTGCCAAGCAGGATCAGAGGGCGCCTTCGTCCCCAACGCGAGGCCGACCGGTCACTGATGGCACCCGAGATAGGCTGTACTAGCATTGCCAGAACCAGCCCAATGAAGGTCAGGAAGCCCAAGTAAGTGTTTTTGAGGTTTTCGGGGACAAATCTCAGGAGTAGGGAAGGCAGAATAATGACGTGCATCCCATTCCAGAGGTAGGCCAGTCCAAACCAGTAAGCGTTCATTGTGATATATTCGATGGCACGCAGATTCTTCATGGCAAATCTTCCTTTCTTCGGGTGAGCCATTGATCAAAGAAAGCCAACACACTCTCTTTGTACTCCTGGGGATAGGAGATATCTGCCTCGCGGTGACCGGCATCAGTAACAAGCCAAATGGACTTCGGCTCTCCGGCTGCTGCATAGAGGCGCTGTGCCTCTGTCGAATGAACATAAGGATCGCGACCACCGTGGATGATAAAGAGCGGCCGTGGGCTGATGCGTCCCACCCAATGAATAGGGTCTGCCTGGCTCAAATCTAAGCCTATCCGCCAACCTGCGACGAATACGATAAAACGCGCTAATGGTTGTGCAAAAGGTCCTAGAGTTGAGTAGCGCAGCCGCAGGCCATTAGCGATGGCGCAATGTAACTCAGCAAAGCCGCTGTCGGCGATCACGGCATGAATGATCGGGCTGAGAGGGGCAGTGGCGATGGCCACCGCTGCGCCCATCGAGAAGCCCATCACACCCACCTGCGTAACGCCGCGGCCGCGCAGGTACTCCAGAGCGGCCAGCAGATCTTTTCGTTCCAGATAGCACATGGAAGTTGCGCTTCCACCGCTATCCCCGTGGTTACGAAAATCGAAGAGGAGGACCGAATAACCGTTTTCCCAGAGCCAGGGGACATATTTGAGATCGGGCTCTTTGTTGCCTGACCACCCGTGGCAGAAAACAATTGTACCCCTGGTATGTTGTGCTGGCACAAACCAGCCGTGCAGGATAATGCCATCATCGGTGGTGAAACTCACGTCTTCGTAGGGAAGGTGGTAATCAGTTGGCCGCGCAGAGAGGGGAGTACGGCGCGGATGAATCAAAGTCTCTGAACCAAAATAACCCAAAAAAGTGAGGACTAGGAGAAGCGCAAGCCCAAGAATGATGACCAAACTCATGAAAGGCCTCTTTGACAAAATCCCGAGCAATGGAATTATAACACCTCGCTGGATAACTGCGCAAACTTGAGAATGGCGCGCATATCTTTGACAAGCGTCCTGCATTTGCCTTATAATTTTCTCAGAAAGTGGCTATATGGATTATAAAGGGCTGTGGGTCTCTATCCGAAAATGGCTCTACCCAGGCATGGGAATTAAACGCTGGCTCGTATTGCTGGCCGTGGGATTATTTTTCCTTAGTCTGGGTGTAAGTTTCCTCTACGTTGAGGCGTACCGGGCGGTTGAATTCCCAACGGGCATTTCCCCTCTCGTATACACTCTTACATTGCAGTTTCTACCCCATTGGGCGCGTGGCCTGATCCTGTGCACGCTTGGTTTTGTGATAGTTGCTATCTCCCTCTACCGAGTGAGCCGCTCTTTGCTTAAGCCATTCGTTGCACCAGGTCAGACCGATATGGCCGATATTCTCTATCGCTACCATCTCCGTGCCAAAGGGCCCAAAATAGTCGCCATTGGTGGGGGACATGGCCTCTCCACACTGTTACGAGGGTTGAAAGAACACACCTCAAATTTGACAGCCATCGTGACCGTGGCTGACGATGGAGGTAGTTCTGGTCGCCTGCGCCAGGAGTTAGGTTTGCTGCCACCCGGCGATTTTCGAAACTGTATTACAGCGTTGGCGGATAAAGAATCCCTCATGACCGAACTCTTCCAATATCGCTTCGGCGAAGGAACGGGCCTAGGTGGACATAGTTTTGGTAACCTCTTCATTGCAGCCATGGCCGGGGTCACGGGTGATTTCGAGCGGGCGATCCTGGAGTCCAGCAAAGTGCTTGCTGTGCGTGGCCGGATATTACCCTCCACCCTGACTCGCGTCACGCTCTGGGCCGAATTAGGGGACGCAGAAACGGCTAATTTGATCGCTCGCCAAATAGAGGGCGAATCACGCATTCCCAAAGCAGGTGCGCCGATTGAGCGAGTCTTCTTGCGCCCCGAAGACGCAAGGGGCTATAGTGAAGCCGTACAGGCCATTTTGGAGGCTGACCTGGTTGTAGTCGGTCCAGGCAGTTTATACACCAGCATTCTGCCAAATTTGTTGGTGTCTGACATAGTTCAGGCATTGCGCGCAGCACGCGCTCTCAAGATTTACGTTTGTAACGTCGCCACTCAACCAGGTGAGACCGACGGTTACTCTGTGGGCAATCATATACGAGCCCTCGAGGACCATATTGGTCAGGATGTTTTCGACATCGTCCTGGCAAACAACAACTTCGAAGTGACGCATCCACCAAACTGGAAGAGCCAGCTGGTTCATCCGGAGGGTGATTTGGGTAATCACTGGCAAGTCGTAAAGGCGGATCTAATAGACCCAATGAACCCCTGGCGCCATAACCCTGAGAAGTTGGCCAGAGAAATAATGCACATATACCAGTCTTGGGAAGGACAACGCGCGCTTGCCCATTGATCTTGCTCAGGGTTGGCGGGAGGTTATCCCTCAATTTTGAGAAAGATCAGCAAGTCCTCAGCATTGGATCGTCGCAAGGATTACATAAGAGAACAAGGAGATGAGCATGACAACGAGAATCGGCATCAATGGTTTCGGCAGGATCGGACGGCAGGCCTTCAAGTCCATGCTGGATTACTATCCCGATGACCTTTCCGTAGTGGCCGTCAACGACCTCTTCGACGCTCAAACCAACGCCCACCTGCTGAAGTACGACTCCAACTACGGACGCTTCCCAGGCAGTGTGGAG
>JACIWT010000050.1 GCA_014360825.1 Chloroflexota bacterium
CAAAGTATGTGATCTGAGTGAAGTGGACGTGCTCATTACAGATCGGGGCATTCCGCCGGCTATGCTGGAACGGTTGCGCGAGGCGGAATTGACCGTTGAGTTGGTGTAAGGCACAATATCACGTATTGCAGGGCATACTTCTGCGTGAATTTAGATAATCCTGGAGGAAAGTACAATGGAACTTAGAGTCGATCCACAAGCCGCGTATAAGGTGCAGCCTGGACAAACAGAAACCTATGTGGCCTTTCGCACTGCTATCCCGAAGCCCCCACATGAGGACGCTCATCTTCGTCATATCTTCCGTTTCTACATCAGCCGGGCCATGCAGAAACGCGGCGAGCAGGATATTTACGTCCTTCCCTCACTGATGGTGGGGGACCAGCATATCCAGGTGGATGTTTTGGCATCGTCGCCAGGCAAATATACCGTCGCCATCTGCGAACCCGCTTCTGTAACGCCGGAGACAGAAACGCTCCTCGAGGTTCTGAAAGATGCGGATCACACCGAGACGATCGTCGTCCACTCGCAGTATGGCAACCCGGGGAACGTCATGGAGAAGTTCAAAGAAGAGTTGGAGGCAGGCAAATTTCGCCTGCTCGCCGTTGTCCCGCCGCCGTTTGATGACGCCTATGAGTACGACATCTGGATGTTCGAGACCACATTCCGCGATCTTTTCGCTAGAGAGTAGCCAATGCCGAGCAGCATGCCTTCAGAGAAAATCTACAAAATCGTCGTCGCCTGCGGGACAGCGATTGCCACATCGACTCACGTTGCCCTCAAGGTCAAAGAACTACTCGAGGAGCGCGGCCTCAAGGTTCACACTGTCCAGTGCCGTGTGCCAGAGGTACCGAGTTTTGCCGCAGATGCGGATCTGGTCGTCGCCACCGCGCAAGTGCCGTTTAACATTGATATCCCCATCATTGATGGAATCCCATTTTTGACCGGAATTGGGATGAAGGAGGTGGTCGATAGAATAGAAACCATTCTGAAAACCAACGATTCTGGAAAACCGTAATCTCAAATCCAAAAGGAGGATGCCAATGCAAGCGATTCAGTCTATTTTTAATTTCCTGACTGGCCTAGGTTCGCCGGTGATGCTGCCGATCGTGATCTTCATTTTGGGGCTGATCCTAGGACAAAAGATCGAACGTGCCTTCATCGCATCAGTCACCGTTGGAGTTGGTTTCATCGGCCTTAGCCTGGTGATCAGCCTGCTGTTCGAGGCCCTGGGTCCTGCCACGGATGCACTGGTCAAGGCGACTGGTCTGCAGCTCAATTCGCTTGACGTCGGCTGGGGTGTTGCTGCCGCCATCGCCTTCGGCACCGCAGTCGGCTCGCTAGTCTTCATAGTGGCGCTGGCTGTGAACTTGATTATGCTGGTGTTCCGCTGGACGAAGACCCTGAACGTCGACTTGTGGAACTACTGGCACTACGCTTTCACCGGTTCACTGGTCTATCTGGTGAGCGGTGGAAATCTGGTGCTGGGCTTGATCGCGGCCGCCATCCATGCCATCGCCGCCTTGCTCATCGGCGACTGGACCGCCAAGGACGTGCAGGAGTTCTTCCGCCTGCCCGGTGTCTCCATCCCCCAGGGCTGGGCTATCACCAGCGTTCCGATCATCAAGATCCTGAATGCGATCGTGGAGAAGATCCCTGGACTGCGCGATATCTACTGGGACTCCGAGACGATCCAGAAGCGCTTGGGCGTGTTCGGCCAGCCGATCATTATGGGCGCCATTCTGGGCCTGCTGTTCGGCATCCTGGCCTATGGTATCAATCCGGGCGGTATGACCGGCACACAGGTGCTTGGCAAGGTGCTTATGCTGGCTGTCCAGATGGCGGCAGTGATGCTGCTGATCCCGCGCATCATCGCTATCTTCATGGAAGGACTAACGCCGCTCTCCGAGGCTGCCCGTGCCTTCATGCAAAAGCGCTTCGCTGGCCGTGAGTTCTATATCGGCTTGGACTCGGCCATCCTAATCGGGCACCCGATCACCATCGCGGCAGGCATCCTGCTGATCCCGATCACGCTGCTGCTCGCTGCTATCCTGCCAGGCAACACCACTTTGCCGGCGGCAGACCTCGCCGCTACCGCCTTCTTTGTCTGCATGGTCCCGCCATTGACGCGTGGCAACTTCTTCCGCTCCGTTCTGTACGGCATCATCATCATGACCATGGTGCTGTACATTTCGAGCGCATTTGCCCCGCTACTGACCCAGATCGCCAAGAGCATCGGCTATGCGATTCCCGAGGGCGCCGTTCAGATCACAGGTCTCTCCGGCGGCAACTGGATCGCCTGGGTGCTGACCACGATCACCAGGCTGATCTTCGGGCGTTAGTAACTGAATATCCCTCTGCTGGAGAAAGGGCAATTGCCCTTTCTCCAGCCTGCACTTATCTTTCGCTCTTAATTAAGATTTTTTTCAGCCCGTACTATCCTTCTGAGAGACAGTATATGGAAAAGATTGATTGGAATTTGCTCGAAGCACTCTGTGCTATCCACGCCGTCTCCGGTCGTGAAGATCTTATGACCGCCTTTGTGCGTGATAGGATCAAAGGCTTGGTCGACGAAGTAACTGTGGATAATTTGGGTAATGTGATCGGAATCCTGAAAGGCGCCCAGTACCCAGATTATCGTCTTATGCTCCAGGCCCACATGGACGAAATCGGTCTGATTGTCCGCAACATTACTGCCGATGGCTTCCTGCTGATCGAACGCGTCGGCGGGATGCCAGAGAAAAGCCTGCTAGGTCAGCGCGTTGATGTGCTGCTCGACGACGGGCGGTTAATACCCGGCTATATTGGCACGAAGTCCCATCACATCACGGAAGCAGACGAGAAATACAAAGTTCCAAGTGTGCACGAGATGTTTGTTGATCTCGGGCTGACCAGCCGCGAGGCGGTCGAACAAGCCGGGGTCCGAGTTGGCGATCCGGTCACGTATCACCCCAACTTCCATCGTTTTGGCGATGGAACCATTTGCTCGAAGGCGCTGGACAATCGTGCCGGTGTTTTCGTTTTGCTCGAGACACTCATGGCTCTGACAAAAAATCGTCCACCGTGTACGTTGGTTTTCTCATTCACCGTGTTAGAGGAGTTCAGCATCCGTGGCTCATTGCCAACGGTAACGGCGACCAGACCTGACGCCATCATTTCTCTCGACATCACCATCGCCACCGACACACCTATCGACAAACCATTGCAACCGGTGGCATTGCGTCGGGGCCCGGCGATCAAGATGATGGACTTTCATGGGCGTGGCACCCTCGGCGGGCTGTTCTCCTCGCCGAAACTGCGCCGCTTCATCGAGGCAACGGCGGAAACGGAGGGCATCCCCTTGCAACGCGAAGTGATCGTGGGCGTCATCACCGACCCGGCCTTCCAACTCTATCTTGGTGAGCGCGGCTACGTCATCGCCGGGCTCTCCATTCCGCAACGTTACAGTCACGCCGCTATTCAGGTGTGTCATGAGACAGATATAGTGCAAACGATTCGATTGGTGGAGGCGATCGCCCGTGCCTTCACACCTGAGGTAGACTTAAGTAGAGGATAAACTATCCGAAAAGAACCTAACTACCCTCTGGCATTTGCAGAAGATAACGCAAAAGGAACAGGAAAAGGTAGCGAATGAAATCGTGGATTAGAGATTTGTTCGGGGTCGAGAAGCCAATCATTGGGATGTGTCACTTGCGGGCGCTGCCTGGTGATCCGGGTTATGACCCACAGAAGGGCCTGGCCTGGGTTTGCGAGCGCGCCCGCGAAGACTTATTAGCCCTG
>JACIWT010000051.1 GCA_014360825.1 Chloroflexota bacterium
GTGTTCAGATCCACTCCGGCCAATTCTAATACTTTCTGTACGTATTGAGAATATCCATACCCCAGAAACTGTATAGTATGTCCTGGACACCGTGCAAAAGGCCTTTGACATTTGCTTCCCGTTCCAGTACACTCTTTATTGGCCAATAGCGTTGCTCAATGACTGGCGCAACCAGTATCGTGCGGCGCGTGGAAATCACCCGGCCTCTTGGGATCGGTGGCGCAATGGCGGTGGAGCGACCTCGAACGAAAAGGATATGGAATGTTGCTCTCTTGGTGGCAAGCCTGGCGGTGGGCTTTGGAATTGCCGTGCAATGGCGCTCTCAGAGCCGCCTGCCGGTGTCGATCTCCGAGTATTCTCGCCAGGAAAGCGCGGAGACTATCGTCCGCCTGGAGGCCGAACAAGCCGCGCTGAAGGAGACCATCACCCAGTTGCGGGCGGAACTGGCCACCTATCAAGAACTGGCCGCCGACACGGGCACGTTAGCCCAACTGCAGGCCCAATTACAAGCCGCGCGCGCCCTTGCCGGCCTCTTGCCGTTGACAGGGCCTGGCGTACAGGTGGTGTTGGATGACAGCCGTTTGCGGATGCAACCCGTCCCCGAGAACGTATCTGCCTACCTCATCCACGAGTACGATTTGCGCGATGTAGTAAATCTCCTCTGGATGGCGGGCAGTGAAGCCATCGCCATCAACGACGAACGGCTTGTTGGCACCACCTCCATCTACTGCGTGGGCAGCACCATTTTGGTCAATGACACCCGTCTTTCTCCACCCTACCTCATTGCCGCCATCGGTGATCCCGACGCCCAGGTGGATATGCTGAACAACCCCCTGTACCTGGAGAACCTGCGCCAGCGGGCGAAAATCTACGGGGTCCAATTCACCGTGTCGCGCCAAGATGAACTGATCATCCCCGCTTTCGATGGTGGCTTCCGGATCGAATACGCCCGGGTGAGGGAGCAGGAGCGATGAGGTCATCGGTATCCTTCGGTGGTCGGACAGCCCAACTCACTTTGGCGGCATTGAGTTTCGTCCTCGGACTGTTCGTGGCTGCCCAGTTACAGGCGCAACGTCGCATCAGCCTGGCCCGCTTGACGCAGAGCACCACCGAGCAAGCGCTGCTCATCAGCAGCCTGGTGGAAAACAACGCTCGATTGCGCCAGGAAGTGGCTCTACTGCAGGACCAACTCCGCCAGTACCAAATCGACCAGGGTCGGGGCATGATGCGGACTTTGCTGGAAGAACTCACGCGCATCCGCATTGTCAACGGCGAGGTCGAAGTGGCAGGCCCGGGAGTGGAGGTGTGGATCTTTGGGGAACTGAGCGTGCTCGATCTCCAAGACCTGGTGAACGAGGTGCGCAACACCGGTGCGGAAGGCTTGGCCATCAATGGCGTGCGGGTGGTAGCCACCACGGTCATCACTCGGCAAGGGGGGCAGATGACCGTAGACGGGGTGGCGGTGAACGTGCCCTATGTCTTGACTGCCATCGGCAATCCTGCGACCATCGAGCGCGGTTTGACCCGCATGGGCGGGGTGATAGACCTGTTGATGGCGGAGCAGGAGGGGCTGGCGATCCGGGTGGAGCAAAAGGGGGAGATTATTCTGCCCGCCTGTCAGGTGCGGCGAGGTTTCCACTACGCCCGGGTGAGGGAGTAGGGGCGACCGGTCGGTTGTGTCTACGGGAAATTTCATTTCCGGGCGGGGGCGGCGGGATATCGCAGGGGTGGCGAATGGGGGGAATCGTGAACGGCGTAACGAGGGTGAAAATCCTGGCCGGCCTCATCCTGATTCTCGTAGCGATGGCTGCCCTGAGCGCTGCGCCCGCTTATGCTGGCCAGTCGTGGGAGCAATCTCCAGATTGCGACCAGAGTATCGCCGTCTGGAGACGGCTCCCACTTGTGAATACCCGCCACCGAATAGAATTCGGTGGCTACGCCCGGGATGTGGGGGCGACCCGCGGGTCGTCTCTACCGGAAATCGCATTTCCGGGCGCGGTGGGTAGCGAAATCCCTGCGCACGCCGGTCGCCGGTGGATAAATCCACCGGCTGGTCTTGTCCAGTCCCGCTGGGACTGGGCCGCGATGAGCCGCCGTACCCATTCGCAAGCCCTCCCGCCCACCCAGATTGCCCCGACCGGATACATCTCTTACACCATCCGCCCCGAGGACATCGTCTCCCAAAGCGAGATCCTCGCCAACCCCTACTACGCCGAGAAAATCAACTCCGTCTATTGGACCCGTCCCTTCTATCAGACGGAGCGGCAAAGGCAAAGGGTAACCGAGGAGTGCGTTTTCCAGGAAACCGTCTGGCGAATCCTGGTGCGGAATGATCCGAGTCTGGCTTCCATCACCGACCCTGACCAGCGACGGCTGGAGGTGCTCAGGGTGGCGGCGGTGAACCCCGCTCTGGCGGAGAGGATGCCGGGGTTTAGGAACGAAGCGCTTCCCGATCAGGGACTTTGGCGGCAGATCGTGGTGGAGTGGCTGGAGAGGATTCAGAAGGACCACCCTCACGCCTTCCGATACTGGCTGGACAGGTGTTTGGAGGGCGCAAAGATGGATGCGGGGGTTGTGGGGACGGTCATCCATCTCCCCACCCCCGAACGGCCAACACCAAGCGCTGAAGCGCCGGAACTTTCCGGGTGGGGATTGAAATGGGATGCCGGCCGCAAAGCCTATGTCACCGTGGACAACCGCTACGGCCTGCCAGCCGGCAGCGAGGCGGCCTGGTATTTCCCAAAGATTACTTACATGGTTGACCGCGGCGATGGAAATCCGGTTAACTACACTGGCGCCATTGGCTTTTCCCCACGGATGGCCGAGGCTTTATGGAAGGCGACCGGTAAACTCGTTTTACCAGTTGAATTTCCCGAGGACCAAGAAGTGAACTTTACTATTAAACAAAGAGTATTGGCAGGCAAATATTATTCTTTAGGACTCCGATTGCCGGTTGGTTCCTTTGTGGTTGCCCCATTCTCTACAGAAAAGGCTCATTATGGAAACTTTATTACCAACGAGGGCGAGAACGGAGAAGAGGCTCTTTTACCCATGAGTGGGGGAAATGAGTTGGCTCTTGGTGTTAAAGATGGAAACCGACGAACCTATCAATCTCCACAAGTTGTGGTGGGGACGCGACTTTTCGAAATCTCTTCAACAGAAATTTTTGTGAGAAGTTGGAGTGGATCAAATATCTGTGTTAATGAACGACACTACAAATTCCCCTTTACTACTGAGGTTCTTTTTTGGCCAAGAGAGGGAACGGTTAGCTTTATTCACCAATAGGATTGATTTTTCTCTTGACATAGGTCTCCCTGTGGGTTATTCTAAACTTAGTGATAGATACTGCCCAAAATACCAGTAAAGCCTCAAAATACCTTTTGGTTGTTCTGATAGTCCTGATATTTTTCCTTATAGTTTTAAACCTCGCCATTTCTCGTTACGGAGCCTTGGTCAAGTCAGGTTTTTCCTGTAAAATAGGCGACGTAGGTACGCTATGATCAGTACAGCCCTCCTATGTGTTGTACAATGGCAATCCGAGTTCGCGGCGCAGGAGATGCAGTTGTTGCTGCTCCA
>JACIWT010000052.1 GCA_014360825.1 Chloroflexota bacterium
GGTGGGAGCGAGGCCCAGGCTTTGCAGGGCCTCGGCGGCGCGAGCCGAGTCCGCGTCGTTCATCTGGCAGCCGATGGTCCAGAGGTGGTAGTACATCAGGGAGATTCTATAGCCTCACAGTGCATTCGTGACTTAGCCCCCACTGGGAATAACGAAACGCATGCGGACGCCCTTCTGGGCATCCACCTCGGGCCAGCCTAACCCCTTAGACAGCCATTTTAACCAGCTCTTGATAGTCTGGGTCCGGCGACCAGCAGTTGAGCCGCCTATAT
The DNA here is from genome assembly GCA_014360825.1 of Chloroflexota bacterium. Lineage (NCBI taxonomy): Bacteria > Bacillati > Chloroflexota > Chloroflexota bacterium. Next base: position 273 of record JACIWT010000052.1, read on the forward strand.
GCGAGTGTTGTGCTATGATCTGGGCGATCTCTTCATTTGTCACCCACTGACCTAAACGGCCCTCCACTGCCTCTATAACTCGTTTCATTATGGGCATAGCAATGATCAAAGAAGCCAACTTAACATAGCGTTCAGGCGTCGGCAGTGCAACGAACTGTTTACCCTCGTCGGTCAAGACGTAGCGGTTATCGGGCTCAAGTCGTACCAAACCCAGGGATTCAGCCGCCTCCCGGTAGTAACTGCTTTGGCGTCGATCAAACCCAAAATGTTCTGCGATTGCCTTGCTGTTGTCAAGCCCTTCGGAAACCCGGAACACAAGTTCAACCACACGGGATAGACTGTCTGCCTGCGGGATAATGCCTTCCAGTTTAGCATCTGGTTGGATTTTGAGAATTTGTGATTGAGTGTTGTCAGGACGCCAGACAATGCGGTGACTGCTCGAAGATACCAAGTGAATAGATCCATAATCGAGTAGATCAGCGAAACTGTACCGCCAGAAATTGTACGTTTCTGTGCCGGGTTCATGAATGAAGAAGAAGGGCACAACCGTCTTTGGAACTCGCGCTACTTTGACGCTCTCTGTCCAATCACGATAAGGATAATACAACTGGCGGATAATGAAATTGCCATACGGTGATTTTCGAATCTTGCCCTCAATCAAAACGATACTATGTCGCCCCTCATAGCCAGCATCAATCTCGATCTGGACACCCTCCACCTCGAGCCATTCCTGCTCCACACGGAGACGGAACGCCCCTGATCTCTTGCGACCGCGGGCAGCAAGATAGAGCGTATGGTCACCGACTATTTCACCCAACAGGCCACAATTATAAGCGTAGTCTAAATGTTGCATTTCGCCGATGCCTCTATGAAGGCTGTACAGACTGAAAGCTACTCTAGACACAAACTCCTGTGTAGTGGACAAGGGCTCTAAGTCGTGGTAGCCCTCACCAGGCAATATCTTGTAGACACCATCCTGAACAGGCAGTATGAACAATCCGCGCTGCTGCAAAATCAGTGGCCTGTCTTCGCGCATGTCGAACTTAGCCATGAGACGAGGTTCCTGGTTAGTGATAGCCTTGATTTCATCGGCTGTGATAGTAAACGGGCCGGTACCTTTCCATCCTTTAACTGCGAAGATCTTCTCCCACGCTTGGTCCCGTATTCTTGGCATATCGGCCTCCCTCGTAATTCAAAACCACCACTTCGCGCACTGGGCCACGCTTGTGCCCAACGGAACTGATGGCGCGTCTGGCTTCTACAATTTCGATGCGAAAACCGCGATACAAGTCCAGGATCAGCGGCGTATACGAGTTGCTCAACATCAAGAGGCAACCCCTTCGATCCAACTCTCGATAGACCTCAGCAAGGCGCCTTTGGTCTGATTCCTTGAAATCGTCCATCGCATAACTGGTGAAACTAGATGTAGAGTTAAGAGGGTGATAGGGCGGGTCGAGGTAAACAAAATCTCCCGCCTGAGCATCTGCCACAGCGTCAGCGAAATCGGCAACTCGCAGGTGAGTTCCTTGAAGCGCCATACTCGCTGCTCTCAGTCCCTCCTCATCGCAAATCTTTGGATTCCTATAGCGCCCGAAAGGTACATTGAATCGCCCATCTCGGTTCACGCGGTAAAGGCCATTGTAGCAAGTCTTGTTTAGAAAGATGAGTCGCGAAGCGCGTTCAATATGAGTCATCTTCGCAGGGTCTTGAGCACGAATGAAGTAGTAGTAATCTCTGTCGTTCACATGCCGACGCAAAGATTCGATAAGAGGCTCCACCCAATCACGGACGACCCAATACGCGTTGATTAATTCCTCATTTGTGTCGCTCAAAAAGGAATTTGGAGGTTGGAGAAAGAAGAATACGGCCCCGCCACCCAAGAAAGGTTCGTAGTAGCGATTGAACGTCGGGGGGAAAAGTGGAGCATACGGGATCAACAGTTGCGTCTTTCCACCTGCCCACTTGACAAACGGACTGGCCCTGACACGCAACTTAGCGAGTTGCAAATTGTATGCAACAAGCTGCGGATCATGAACCTCTGGCACTTGCTTTCCCCACAGGCCTTCTGCGGCGCTTGTCAAAATGCTCTACACCACAGTAAGAATTTTGGAATTTCTGCCAGTTTTCGAGTCGTGCAAAATACTTGGCAGTATCGCTGGATATGTTGTTGGGTAACGAGAACGCCCACACGAAGCAATACGGTATTTTGAACGCCTCAAGCGCGTCCTGAACTTCCTGGAAGGCAGGGCCTTTGAATTCGCGGGATTCGAGGAGAAAAGCGCGGTTTATGTCGCTCAGCGCGAACCGAACACTTCCAGGCGCTACCCACTCGTGTTCGAAAAAAGGAAAGTCGTCATATAGCGAGATATCACGCTCAGACAAACCATAATCCCGTGGAACGATCTGGCTGTTTTTACTGAAAATACTTGGCGCATTGAACTCAAAGACTACATTGCCACAGAACTCGAACAAGCCCTGTGTCATTCTATCTGCAAGACAAACGTACTCTTCCCCGCTCCTGCAAATGGAATATCCCTTGTTCGGAATTAGGGCGCACTCTGCGAGGATAGAAGCAACGTTTTCTGGGCTTGTGAAGTGGTAAAAGACCGGGGAAAGTCCTGCTTTATGCCACTTGGCATGGAGTGTAAACCCCATCATAGTCGATCCCCTCGCGGATATGATTTATGTCATGTTGTCCGAAGTTGCAGCATCTTGAACTTGGACCCGAAAAACGCCAGTTTCATCGTTTTCTGGGTGCATAAACGTTCGCAAGCACTGCTCCCGTTCCTTGGCGGATTGCTCATTTTGATAGACCTCAGCCATGACTGGAATGCCGCTTTCGACTTTCACTACAACCCATAGAGTCTCAACTTGTGCTTTCATTGCTCATCAATCTCTCCCCTTCCTTGACTCACCTCACCCCCCTTCGGCCTCCCCCGTTCTCGGGCAATTCTACTGCCCGACGAGAGGGGGCTTGGGGTGGGGTTAAACATCCAACCCCAGTCGTCGCACCACATCTTCAAACGGCTGCCCACGCTCACCTGCGGCAACTGCTTTCTTCTGGCGCAGAAGCCTATCCCGCACGGCTTTTCTGATTTCCAGCCCTTCGTCAGGGTCGCCCAGCAACTCGAGCAACTTCTGCTCAATGGAGGTCTC
>JACIWT010000053.1 GCA_014360825.1 Chloroflexota bacterium
GGGTGTGCCCGTGTAGCTCAGGGGATAGAGCGCAGCGCTGCGGACGCTGAGGTCACAGGTTCGAGTCCTGCCACGGGTGCCTGAGGGTGCAATTGGCTTGAGCCAAGTCAGAGGGGGCTCTATTACGTGGAGCCCCTTTTGGCTTGTTCAGGTGGTCAATGCCGGATGTGCGCCAGAGTGCCATGAGCCAACCCGATGGCAAGCAGCGCGAAGATCACAGCCGCGGCGAGCATAGCAAGACCAGCGACAACATGCCCTAATCCGGTGATGATGTGACCTAGGCCACCTGACGCTTCCGCGGTCGCCCCTGCCAGCAAGAGCGGCGCTACGATGCACAGGGCCGCGAGCCCCACTCCTGCCAGCAACTGTGAACTGGTGATCGGGTCAAAGAGGGCCAGGAAACTCTCAACCAGGGCATCCACGAGTCCCCCTTTCTGATTGATCCGTAACTGGCTTCCACCAACGAGGTGTCCGAAACCGGTTATCAGGCCGCTCACCGCCCATCAGCCAAGCATGTGTCTATCAACCAACGACGACAGAGTGCTTCAGATACGGAGAAGCCTAAAAATTTGCTCGCGCTTAATCTCATCTTCCAGAACGTTCTCAATTGTGAACCAATCTGTGACAGAGTCGCGGTTGATTTCAAGGTCCTCCATTGCCTTTTCCGTAATTGATACCCCCTGAAGAACAAGTATTGTAGTAGATCGAGGGTTTTCCTCCCTGGCCCTGCGAAGACTTTTGATAGCAGCACCGATTCTTTCTAAGACGCCAGCCGGATCTATGCCGCCTTTAATCTCGACGGCTGCTTGAATTTCGTCGTCTTGATAAATCGCCACATCGGGTTCATCAGCGAATATAACCACCCGTCCATCCCTCAGCTCCATCGTTGAACCATCTTCCTTTTCCCTTAGGACAAGTCTTTTCTCGCGAAGCCTGCGTTGGAGAATCCCTTTAATAATGACGTCAACTCTGTTTCCCTTTGTGTTCTGCCAGGACCCTTGAGCTTGTGAACCCGCTGTCATTCCTCGCCACAGATCAAACTCACGGGCGTCTAACTGCGCATCGAGTTCAATAAGGCGACTGATTACCCGATTCAAATGTTTGGCAATGGCTGTCCCAGTTTCACTGTCAGGGCTATTTCTACCTGCCTCATAGCGGCTAACTGGAAATCCCACACGATTCATAGACTTTTGAGAGACCATTGCGAGCATTCGATAGTATCCGACAGAACCAGGCACAGTTTTCAGGACGAACGGATGTGCAAACACAATTACCGGCCTAATACCGCCATGAATGACTCTATTCCACGCCCGTTTTGATATCCCTAGGAGATCCAGATCCCAATCCAAGGTTTCGCCTTTTGTCTGTTCTACCTCGGCCGCTACGGTCAGCAGTCCCCATTCATGGAGCCTCTGGTGGAAGAACTCGCTTTTTGTAAGTTGGTCCAGAGACCAAACTTTATAGTTCTCACTAGCATCTTTATCGGGCGTTCTCTTCATTCTCTTCTCCAGATCACAATGCTCTCGCGAACAGGCACCCGCCCATATTTGCCCATTTGCTGCGAGCTGTTTCCCTTGTAGCGAGCAACGATGACGTCTTCCACTTGGAATCCCACCTGTTCTGCCATCTCCGAAAGCACAAGGTCAACGGGCAGTAGCTCTCCCCCGAATCTTACATTGTCCACTACCAAGGCCACTTTTGCCTTTGGACTCAAAACCCGTGCCCACTCTCTAATCGACTTTTGCATATCCACAAAATAGGCCGTTAGCATGTCTGGGATTCGTGGGTTATTGAGCGCTTTGCCTCTTTCTCTGAGAATATCCACAACTTCCTTCACAGCGGGATGCGGCGGTTTTTCAAAGGGACCTACTTTCGATTCGATGTGTGAACGGAGAACACCGAACCGCAGGGCCTTCAGTTCGGCAAAACTTTGGACGAAGTGAAAGCAAAGTTCTAAAGAGTATGTACGCGTGTAATCATATCGATTTGCATAAGGTGGGGATGTAATAATAGCCGTTGGCGGCTGTGGAAAAGTTACCTCTGAGAGATTACGAGTATCCCCCAGACAGACAGTCGCCATATCAGCCGATTGGGTCCATCGGAGTCTACCGATCAACTCTATGTCTCTTTCAGCTTCATCTACCTTCTTTGCCAGCGCCTCTTCTGGAACAGCGACTTTCTTTTCTCGATTCAACCTAAGGAACTGACCATCCTTCGACGTGTAACTGCAGGGTTCCAAGACCGAAAAAAATAAAAGCAGGAACACTTCTTTTAACGGCGACTCTAGTTCGTCAATGACCGTTTTCCATTTTCGCAGCGCTACCAATGCATCGGTAGGGAAGGCTACCTTCATAATTGCAACATCCAGGGCAATGCACGCAAGAGGAGCATTCTGTACTCTCGCCCTTAACTTCTCGAAGGTGTCCCTTATTTGCCCGGGTTCCAGCGAGAAAAAAAGCGGCAGGGTTTGAGCAACAAATACAGCGATGGGAAGTCTGTCCACGCCGAGAGAGGGGATGTTTTTTCGAGAGGCGGCGAACAACGTGGTCCCCATACCGCAAAATGGATCGAAGATATAGTCCCTTTCGCTCAAGCCCAGGCGTGAAATAAATTCCTCAACAAAGCGAAATGCAAAAGCCTCCTTATACCGATAGAGTCGAAGGATCGGTATTTCTCTGTTGCCCACGTAGGACACCACAGTCGCCAAAGAGAGTTCTTCATGGAGTAGACGAGCGAACCTATGCTCTAAACGCTGGCGCTCTATGCACTCCCCCTGTTGTTCGGACGCGTCTGTTAGGATGTCACTCTTTTCGAATAAAC
>JACIWT010000054.1 GCA_014360825.1 Chloroflexota bacterium
CTGGCTGCCCGCGTTTTGGATGATGATCTCGGAGTTCCAATAGTTGTTGTTGCGGTGCAGGAGGGGAACGTAGACCTTGTTCGAAACAGTCTCGACGGCGTTGTAGATGGCGCAGGTGTAGGGCGTTCCTTGATAGACACGGATCACGGAGACAGCGATGTCCTGGCTGGCAGCAATTACAGCGGAGCCGGAGAAACTGGCCCCTGGGGGCAAACCATCCACGACACGAAGCACACGAGAAGCACGGGGAGCAAGACGCATAGGAGGGGAATCGTCCCGCTCTGGCCATTCCAACCACCACTTATAGAAATCGCCATTGGGGTTGTAGAACGCTATGTCCACGGCCAGAGTGAGGTCGCTGCGGGGGTTCTGGATGACAATGCGTGAGTTCCAACCATTATAGTTGGCCTTGATGTCGGGCAGGTAGTAAAAGGTCGGGCGAGGCGTCCATTCGGGCGGTCGCCAATTTCCCGGTTGCCAGATGCCGAAGATGCCCCGAGGAACCCACGGCACCCGAACAGGTGACCAGAGTTGTCCACCGCCCGGCGGTGAACCCGGATGAGCCATGTAGCCCCAGATAAGTTCCTGATAGGGGTAGTTCGCTGGTAATTGGGTTCCATCAAACGGCGGTCGCGTCGCTTCGTAGAGCACAGTGTTGTTTGGGTCATTATCCTCACTCCAACCGTTGTATGCAGTCACGGCGTAGTACCAGTTCTCAGCCAAGGTGTGATTGTTCGGACTGATCAATCGGTAAGTAGGCGTAATGCAACACATCCAATTCCACTTGTCAATCAGGATCCGCGTCCCTGCGCCGATATTGTAGGGATATTCACCAGCGATTCGGCTGCTGTCCATCCCACCCATGCTATTCTCGTTGATTTGCATCACGCCGTAGTCGCAGCCGGCCCTCAAAGTGTACCCGTATCCACCATAAGGGGCATCAAACTGATGCCACCGGGTGTTCGATGACTGGCGCCAGCCTTCCTGCCAGCCTATGGCTTTGAGGAGGCGATCAGGGATAGGCTGTGAGGGCGAAACGCTCACATAGGTGATACCTGTGCCGCCGGGGTATTGTGTGGGAATCCCACGGGCGATAGAGGTATAGGCAGGGCGTGCATTGGCTGTGTTGGGGTCATTTTGAGCGGCCTGGTTGAATGCTGGGACCATAGCCGTTGGTGTGGGTTGATAGCCATATACCCGTGCTACTGAACAGGTCGGGGTTGGGGTCGGTGCCTGGGCCATAGGATGGCCTGCAACCGGCTGTGCCGCAGGCATCAGAAAGACGGCCGATAGGAGAAGGGCAGCAAAACCGGCAGTTAAAGCCAGCAGAGTGGCCCGTGACCATCTTAGTAGCAAGCGACTTGAAAGATCCTTTATTGTTCTCCTCCAGTAGAAGGTATCACACTACCAACCGCTTAACGACCATACGTAAGCCATCCCAGGAACAAGAACCAGTTGCCAGTAATCGTGATCCTGACCTGGCTGTTAGCCTGCAAGAGACTAGCTCCCCCCTTAGGGTAATTCTCCATGACCAACCATTGACCATCAGGTGACATTGAAAGAAAGTAATCCGAACCCCCATCTGGTAGGCGAGCCGCCACGGTGATGTCTCGATAGGCCATGGTATGTACATCCATGATCCGGTACCTAGCCAGCCCGATATGCAGGATGAGTTCATCGTTTGACACCCAACCACCAATATTCCACGGTTTCTCCAAATTAATGTCCATGCCCCTTTTCTCCCGTCCATCAGCAGATAGGTAAACCAGCCCTTCATAGATGCCTAAAGGGCTATATGTAGTGAAGATCATCTTCTTGTGATCCGGGGAGAGGAGCGGACGCAGATGCACTGGCTCTGTGTGCATAAGCGTGATGAAGGTTCTGTTTCCGGCCATGTCCACTGTCCATAACTCATACCCCTGGCTGGTCAACCGGCCATAAAGCACCTTCCCCTCCGGTGACCAGCCAATGAGATGAGGCGATTCAGCGTCGTCGGCTATGAGTGCTCTTTCCCAACTGCCATCCGCGGCAACGACATGTATCTCTGTCCGGTACAAGTCTTCATCCTTCTCACCCGCCGGTGCGGCGAACTTCGGTGCATACTTTGTATAAGCCAGCATTCGATTATCGGGTGACCACGCGGGATAGCAGTTTGCCGGACCACGAGGTTCCATTCCCCCTGCTAGTTCCCATTGTCCACTGCCGTCTATGTTCATCACCCAGAGTGTGCCTTCCAACCCAGGGCGGCCGCCTGGCCGTGAGAGCGTGGTGTAGGCAATTTTGCTTCCGTCAGGTGAGAGGGTGGCTCGGACCAACTGGGTACTCCAAGGCAGAGTATAGATGGTTGAACGGTTTGCTAAATCGCCCACATCTGCGAGCAAGAAAGTAGGAGTACGTTGTACACCCTCAGTAATAGTCGCCTCGGCCCACAGGAGTTTCAAGCCTGAGACAAAGGCTGTTGGCGTCGGCACGGGCGTTAGGGTGGTGGTCAGGGTAGGGGTGGGTATGGTGGGCGCGGGCGTTCTTGTTGGTGGCGGGTATGGCTCTGGCGTTTCTGTGGTCGGACGCGTTCGTATCGGCGGCGGGTATGGCTCCGATGTCAAAGTGGGCACAGGCAATAAGGGGGTGGGTGCCAGCGCCATCTGCTGTTGAGCACGCTGCGCCACGCTGCCAAACACCAGGAGAA
>JACIWT010000055.1 GCA_014360825.1 Chloroflexota bacterium
GCGGCGGAGGCAGTGGAGGCATTTCGCCGCCGCGTAGCCGCGACTTACCGGGAAGTAACCGGCATAGAAGCAAGTATTTACGTCTGTATGGCAACAGATGGAGTGAGGGAACTCGGCTGAGCCCAATCATGAAGTGGTGACCGCGCTTGCGGGTCAATCGGTTTCACCAATAGTCACAATGGGAGAGTAAACTGCTGGGCGCTCCGAGGGTCGAGGACCAATATACTCGTGGCGTGCTACCTTATCGAGCCTCAGCGGAGCATGTATTACTGGCTTTACCGCTATCCCAGCTGCTTTCAGCACCAGATTCCGCAATTCTGCGAACAACGGAAATCCTGTATTGACCAAATAGTATTTTAAATTGCCTTCCGCCTCGCTACGTAGAAGCCCCAGGTTCTCTAAATTCCTCAATTCGCGCCATACTGCGTTCTGACGCCCGCCTATAGCACGTGCCAACTCACGGCTGTAATACCGCTGCCCTGGTTCTGAAAGAAACAGGGTCAGTAATTTAACTCGCACTTTGGAAGAAAAGAGCCCCTCTAATATTTCCTCAGATTTTTGACCAATAAATGTGGTCATTTTAGTCCCTCCTCCGCTCTCTTATGGTATGCCGACGTGCACGGGCGTATCCAGTACTACGCGATCGTCCATCACATTTCCATCTTCGTCGAGAACAGGCAGCCGTGCCCCTGTCTCCAAAACGTACATCCCCACCTCGATCTGGTAGTCACCAGAGGGCGCGTGAGGATCAATGGTCAGGATGTGGCGATCCATCACCGCCTCTCCCACAAACCATTGGTGTGTCGGGTAGCCCCCGTCCGCGGGCTGGCTGTCATGCTGTCCCCAGACAGGCCCCTGGGTGGCTGGGTTATGGGCTGTTCCCAGCAGATGGGTGAAGACAGTGTAGCGTGTCCGGGTCTTCGCGGTTGCACACCAGTAAAGATCGAGCACAATTTGCTCACCTGGCATCAATGCTGTCAACGCCCTCCCGCTAGCAGCATGCAGATCATAGCCCAGAAACTCGATTTCATCACCCAGATTAGCGGACACGGCGTGCGCCACAGCACCTTTGAACAGCACTGCCTTCGTATGAGTGATGCGAAACTCCCCAATGTGAAGGGAATCCCGAACTGGCGCACCCTCCCTGTCTAACACACCTATCTCAAAATGATAGGCACCTGGTGGTGTGGCAGCGAAAACCTCGAAATCGAACTCCTGTCGCTGTGCACCTACCTCCCGGAGCAGGCTTGCTTCCTCCGCCTCTAGCACACGCCCTTTATCATCGACTACGGTAACACGCACCAGGCGTTCCGTATTGCCAATCCAGTACAATGCCAATCGAATGGTGTCCCCACTGCGAAATTCGGATGTAACCAGATCGTACCCCAACAAACGCAAGTCTGGGCCGAACTCTACACTCAACGGGTGTAATGGCTGTAAGGTACCGGAAAGCCGTGGCAGGGCCCCATTTGTATTATATAGCGTCAAGGCGTTGTGAGCGAAATGGAGGTGCAATGCAGTCGCATACCGCTCTCCCAGCCACTTGGCGACAAGCCCATCGGGATCATCAAGTGCGGCATTCACGCTTGCCAGCCAGATTCGGCGGTGCGCTACGGCGATCGGCGCTAGTTCCTGTTCCACATTATCGGGCGTCACTATGAGCGCAGTTCGGGGTACCTCATAGACGGGCAGTCGGGGGGTGTCCTTGGGGAGCCGTTCGTAGTAGTAGAGGAAGATTGGGAAACGACTACCTGAGACAAGCAGGACAGCGTCGCCTTCCTCGGCGTAGGCGGCGATACATCGCACCATGGTCTGCAACTCGTCACGCAAATAGCGGCCCTCATAGTGGCCGGGCAATGTCCAAAGCATCAACGCAAGTGCGACAGCCAACGCCATCAGCCCCACTATCCTCCACATCCGCCAGAGGAGTACGACGGCCCGCGCCACCAGTATGTAGAACGCCGGGGCGAAGAGAAGTAGATAGCGCGCTTCCACCCTCGGCGCATAGAACAGGCCCCGTGGTCGGGTGAGGACATAAACCACGAGGGGTGGTATGGCCAGCGACAGCCCAAGCAAGATAGCCCCTAGGCGCGGCGGGAGTGAAATCCCTCGTTCCTCTCGTCTCAAGCCTTCTCGCCACATCAGGGCCAGCCCTGCCATTGCAATCAGGATGACGGGCGCCACGAATAGGGTATATCGCTCCACGTACGTGGAGATGCCCAGCACCAACAGCGTGGCGTAGAGTTGCAGGAAAACGCCGAAATCGAACTCCGTCGCCACTGACCAGGAGGCCATCCGCCCCAAAGCCAGGGCCAGCCAAGGCACGAATAGGAGCACAACGGTCGCCTGCAGAAGGAGCCAATGCAGTAGAAACCGGGTACGCCGAGCACGGCCCACGTGAGCATACACAGCCAGGGCGAAGATATTCTCCACGAAGAGGACGATGACGAAAAGGTATAGAGTGTACAGTCCTGCGACGCTGGCTGTGATGTAGAAAAGCACCTCACGAGTTGGCTGGCCACGGTGTTCCGAATCACCGAGCCAACCGACGGATC
>JACIWT010000056.1 GCA_014360825.1 Chloroflexota bacterium
TCCTTCTCGGACGACGCTTCTTTCCGAAGGAGTTCATTGGATACCACATCCCTTCGATGGCCTGTCATTGCTACGCTAATAGTGGCAGCGGCCATTCTCTTTGCAAGCCATTCCCCGGCCCAGACCGAAGTTGCACCATCTCTCGGCTGGTTAGCCTTCGACCTGCGCCGTGGGGGCAATGAGGACGTTTACGCTCTTAGCATTAACAGCGAAGGCGGCCTCATTCGGCTGACCACAGACCCAGCACCCGATCGCGCCCCTGCTTGGTCTCCCGGGGGCTGGAGATTGGCCTTCCAGTCTCATCGCGAGGGCAATTGGGACCTCTATGTGATGGATCTACATGACGGTCAGGTCCGGCGTGTTACTGAAAACTTGGCTTATGACGGTGCTCCCACTTGGTCCCCCGATGGTGCCTCTATTGCGTTTGAATCCTACCGCGATGGCAACCTGGAGATCTATTGTGTCCGGCTTGGAGACCCAGTGTCCCGTCTTCACGACGGTGGGCGGGTGGTCCGACTGACCGACGAGAGGGCCGATGATTATAGCCCAGCCTGGTCGCCAGACGGGCGGCATATCGCCTTCGTCTCCTGGCGCGACGGCAACAAGGAGATCTACCTGCTCGACCCCAAACACCCCGAGGCTGGGGTAATCAACCTCACTCATCACCCGGCTGACGATGACCAGCCTGCTTGGTCACCGGATGGCGGTTTTCTGGCTTTCATTTCCAATCGTGAGGGCACGAACGGTATCTATGTGCTGGATGTGCAGGCAGCACTGACCGGAGCAAGCGTGGACAAATATACATTGCCCGTGGTCATCGGTGCTCCTCGACTTTCCTCGCCAACGTGGGCGCCCGATGGCCGCTCGCTTATTTACGCCTATCTCTTGGCTGACAGCGCCTACATCCTTCGGCGTGGGTTAGGCCCCCGCGATGTGCCACAGGTGCTCTGGCACGGCACAGAGTGGCCGCGGAACTTGCGTTGGTCCGGCGTCGCGCACGTACAACCATCGTTGGGGAAAAAGCAGGAGTACCCTCCCTTATTCCAGGAATACCTGCCACCGACACCCGAAGTTGGTCCACCTTATAGCACCGTGCGCTTGACTGATGTAACAGCACCACAGCCAGAACTCAGTGATCGAGTAGATGATTCCTTCATAGCCCTGCGACGGAGAGTGTTGGCCGAAACTGGGTTTGACTATCTGGCCATACTCAGTCGCGCCTTCTCTCCCATGGAATCGCCCGAGAGTAACTCGGCATACCCAGACTGGCATAAAGCAGGGCGGGCGATAGACATCCTAACAGAATATGACAAGGTGGACAACAAAGCACTCGTACTCGCTGTGCGCGAGGACATTGGGAACCAGACGTATTGGCGGGTATACTTCCGCACAGCGACGGACGACGGTTCGCTGGGTGAACCGCTAGTAGATGCACCGTGGGATTTCGTCGCTGGCTCTACAGAGCCGGTGGCCGGGATCTCTGGAGGCAGACGACAACCGGCTTGGGAAGGCTATTTCGTGGATTTCACGGCGCTGGCAGCGGATTACGGCTGGCAGCGCGTGGCCACCGTTCGGATGCCTGGTTTGGAGTGGTCTGATGAACAGGACACGATCGGGGTTTGGCATTTTGAGAACCGGGGTGGGCTCACCTGGCAGCAGGCTATGGAAGAAATATACACGCCCAAACAGACCGAGGCGATATCCTCCCCTGACCCATGGTCATTCCCTTGGTGGACCACATGGGGTGGGCGCTTCGACTACGGATTCGAACCGTGATTGACGTTCCCCATTTTCGTCAACTGGGTGTGCAACTCACGCAAGCGAGTCGCGGTCTCGGGGCGATGCGCTTCCAGTTCATCCGCCAAGGCTGTCAGGAGAGCCGGCAAGCGGTCGCCAAATTCACCCGCTTTCTCGCGGAGTAGTTTCTCTGTCTCTGCCGGGTACTCGGCTTCCAGCAGTTCGTTGACAAAGTTAATCTCAGGCGGCGTATTCTCGCGAATGACCTGCCTCACGTCTTCCTGCAACGCACGTAACTTGACAACAAGAGGCTCGTTCTTAGCCTGCTCTGCAGCCTGTAGGGCTGAGGCCAGGACAACCAGGAAGAGCGTGTCTATTTCGCTCAAATGCTGGCGTAAAGCGGTCTTCGGCTCGGGG
>JACIWT010000057.1 GCA_014360825.1 Chloroflexota bacterium
CACTCTGCGATTTATATTATACCACTGAAGAGGCCTTACGTCAAGGCAATTCCTGAATTCTTGTGGGCTCAGGTGATCGGCGCAGAGTACAGTTGTTGGCGTGGCCTGGGCCATAGGATGGCCTGAAACAGGTTGTGCCGTAGACATCAGGACGACAGCCGACAAGAGCAGGGTCACGAAACCAAGTGCCAGTACCACCACAACAACTGGTAAACCCTCTATCAAGCGATTCACAGCATCTTTCATGTCTCCTGTCCTCTCTCGTAGTATATCTCACCGATGGTCATTCAGAATCCCTTTGTAAGCCACCCCAGAAAAACGAACCAATTATCGGTGATCGGCATCCTGATCTCGGTGTTCACCCTTAAGAGGTCCACTTCCCCGGTATGATAGTTGTAAAGAACCAGCCATTGACCATCCGGTGATAAAATGGGATCGCGGGAAGTAGGGGGTGAGAGGGAATACGAAGTATTCCCCGGAGGACGAGCTACAGTAATGTCCCGTTGGGTCCCATCGTTCACATTCACAATCCTGTATTTGGCCATCCCGACATGCAGGATGATCTCATCGTTCGATACCCAACCACCAAGGTTCCATGGTTTTTCGAAATTAAAGTCTATATTTTTCCTCTTCTGCCCATCAGTAGATAGGTAAACCAGCCCCTCGTAGATACCTAAAGGGCTATATGTGCAGAAGATTATCCCCTGGCGATCCGGGGAAAGTTGCGGATGCAGATACACCGGCTCTGTGTGCATGAGTGTGATAAAACCCCTATTTCCGGCGACGTCCACTGTCCACAACTCTTTCCCTTGGCGGGTGAAGCGGCTGTACAGTATCTTACCATCTGCGGACCAGCCAATCAGAGCGGGCCTCTCGGTGTCCTCAGCGATGAGCGCTTTGTCCCAACTGCCATCTGCGGCGATAATGTGCAACTCGGGCCTGTATGGATCCTCCTCCTTCTCATCCATTGGTAGGACGGACTTTGGCACTAGCTTCGCATATGCAAGTATCCGGCTATCCGGAGACCACATTGGGTAAGCATCTACTGGGACGTAGGCATGCACGGGCCCCGATAGCACCTGCTGCAACTTGCTGCTCAGGTCTATGACTCGGGGAGTGCTCTCCGAAGGAGTGCGGCCGCGCTTCCGTGGTTCTGTAACGTAGGCTATTTTCTTGCCATCTGGTGAAAGGCTGGCTAAGGCCAATTGATCGCCCTCGGGCAAATCCTCTATGTTGCACAGAGCCGTGCGGGTTGCCAGATCCCCCACATCTGCCATCCACACAGTGGCAGTGCCGCGCGCACCATTGTATAAGGGTGCCTCAACCCAGACGATCTTCAAACCGGAAATGAGGGCTGTTGGCGTCGGCACAGGCGTCGGGGTGGTGGTCACAGTGGGGGTGGATATAGTGGGCGCAGGCGTGTGCGTTGGTGGCGGGTATGGCTCTGGCGTCTCTGTGGGTAGGGGCATTTGTATTGGCGGCGGGTATGGCTCCAAAGTTACTGTAGGCGGAAGCAATAGAGAGGTAGGTTCAAGCGCCAGTTGTTGCTGGCTTCGCTGCGCCACGCTGCCAAACACCAGGAGAATGGCCAACGTCAATAGGCCCACCACGAGCCATCGCTCCACCTGCTCAAAAAGGTCCTTCTTTCTCTCCATCACTGATCCCTCCTTGGGGGTTCAGTCAAAACTAGAACGATAGAGTTGACCGATCCCACACGTTATCCTTGGGCCAGTGAGCCCATTATTCCGGAGCAGGCATTTGAGGAAAGACTGGAGCCAGACCTGCCTGAAACTTCACCACACCATCACTCTGCGATTTATATTATACCACTGAAGAGGCCTTACGTCAAGGCAATTCCTGAATTCTTGTGGGCTCAGGTGATCGGCGCAGAGTACAGTTGTTGGCGTGGCCTGGGCCATAGGATGGCCTG
>JACIWT010000058.1 GCA_014360825.1 Chloroflexota bacterium
AGAGCGCCCACTCCACATCTACCGGGTCGTGGATATTCACATCCTCATCCACTACTATCACATGTTTGAGTGATGGGTGGCCACGGAATGCGGCCTCAATGGCCTGCCGCCCATCCTCCGCCCCATGAGAACGGATTTGCACGATAGCGTGCAGCCACGAGCCGCCCCCAGGCGTCAAAAGCACATCTACGACATCGCAAACCTTGCTAACTTCCTGGAAAATAGTGGGTTCACGAGGCATACCCATCAGTAATTTGTGTTCCTCGCCACCAGGCAATAAGGCTTGATAAATAGGAGCCCGCCGATGGGTAATGCAGGTCACCTCGAAGATGGGCTGGCGTCGCACAATATCCCGGGTCAATGTCAGGTCGAAAAATGGACCTTCATCGGCCATTTCGCGGGTCAGGCGGCCCTCAAGCACGAACTCTGCATCGGCAGGCACTTCCAAATCCACCGTCTGGCATTTCACCAATGGCGTGAGTTCTAACGCGTTTGCGATGCCTAATTCATCCACACCGGGGGCAGGCGACATCGCGGCTGCCAGCAAGACCGCCGTGCTGTTCCCGATGCAGAAGGCGATCTCAATCTCACCACCCGCTGCACGGAGTGCCGAGTCTGTGCCGCGCCCCTCGACAATCCGTGCTGCGAAACGCCTCTCATCCAAGCGAAGGAGTCGGTGATAGCTCATGTTGCGCCCCAGGGTGGGATGTTTCACAATAGCAACTCCCGCTGTGACGTAGGGGCCCGGATCATCGGCAAAATGGGTCAGGATGGGCAACCGAGTTAAATCCACTTCATGCTCGATTATCTCTTGGCAGGGACCTGAGGGAATGATTTCAGGCTCGATGGTATTGCACAGCGCGTTCTGCATGACCCGTGGCAATTGCTCTGGCGACACGCCCAACCCCAGAGAAAAGAACTCGCGACGGGCACAAAGACCTGCCACCACCGGGTATTCAAAGCCTGCCACTTGCTCAAAGAGCACTGGCCGATTGTGCAAAGCATTGATAACCTGTGCCATTTCGACGTACGGGTCCACTGGTACACCGATCCGGACCAACAGGCCCTGTTTCTCCATTTCAGTCAATAGTGTTCGCAGGTTCATCTTTTTCGTTTTTCTTGCGCATTACGCGTATCACATCAAAGTCACGTACTACCACGGTATCTGGGAAGATGGCGCGAGCCTCTTCCTCAACGGCGCGGCTTGAGTATCGCCGTGAGAGATGCGTCAGATAAAGGCACCCTACCTCCGCCTTACGAGCCAATGTTGCAGCCTCAGCTGCCGTCAGGTGAGCGAACTTGGCGGCCATCTCAGCCTCTTCACGCAGATAAGTAGCCTCAATGACCAAAGCGTCAACCCCCCGCACCACAGAGACCAGATCATCCACCCGTCCAGCATCGCCTACCCAAGCCAATCGCACTCCAGGGACTTCCGGCCCCAATACCTGATCTGGTGTGATCGTTCGGCCATCAGGCAAAATAACATTCTCGCCCGCTACCAACCTTCTGCGCTCTGGGCCCGGAGGCACACCCAAGCGTTCGGCCTCCTCGACCAAGAAGGGGCGATGGCCCTCTTCTTCAAATAGGTAGCCGAAACACCCTGGCCCACGGTGGCTCACCGGGAAGGCATAGATGCTTAGCCGCCCGCTGTTCCAGATGAGGCCCGGCTTGACCTCCACGTATTTGATATCTAACTCCACTTCACCGCCACGTAATACCACGGCCATAAGGTCGCGAACGCGTTCCAAAGCCCAGGTTCCACCATAGATGGTCAGTTCCGTGATCGCCTCCCACCGAGCGAAAGTGGATACCAATCCTCCCAACCCCAAGATATGATCGAGGTGACCGTGGGTTAAGAGCACTTTGTCAAGCCTTTTGAAACCGAGACCACTGCGCAGTAATTGGCGTTGCGTACCCTCTCCACAATC
>JACIWT010000059.1 GCA_014360825.1 Chloroflexota bacterium
GCACGCTGGTCAATGCTATACTGGCTCACTGTCCCGATCTGGCCGGTATTGGCGGCGCGCTTCGCCTTGGGATCGTCCACCGCTTGGACAAGGATACCTCGGGTTTGATGATCGTCGCTAAGAACGACGTTGCCCATCGACACTTGCAGTCGCAATTCAAACGTCGCACCGTAGAAAAGGTCTATGTGGCACTGGTGGAAGGCCATTTAGAACCGTCGCGTGGTTTGATTGATGCTCCCTTAGGCCGCGATCCCAAACACCGGCAACGCATGGCCGTGGTGTCCACTGGTGGGCGGGAGGCCCAGACCCGCTATCGGGTCCTTCGTTACTATAACGGCTACACCTTGATAGAAGCCGAACCACTCACCGGACGCACTCACCAGATCCGTGTGCACTTCGCAGCCATCGGTCACCCAATCGCTGGCGATCCAATCTATGGGCGCAAGTGTGCCAAATTCAACCTGCGGCGTCAATTCCTGCACGCTGCGCGTTTAGGTTTCCTGCGCCCGCGAGGAGGGGAGCGAGTCACTCTGAGCGCACCCTTGCCGTCAGAATTGCGGGCCGCACTGGATGAATTGAGGCCTGAATCACCATGAAGTTGCTGATAGCCACTGGTAACCCCGGCAAGGCGAGAGAATACGCTGCTCTCCTGGCCGGACTTGATGTCACTCTCGTGTTACCTTCGGACCTGGGCCTTCTGGAGGAGGTGGAAGAGTCCGGCCTGAGTTATGCCCAGAATGCGCTGCGTAAGGCTATGACCTATGCCAGGGCCAGTGGCTTGTGGACATTGGCAGATGATTCGGGTCTGGAAGTAGATGCTCTGAATGGCGCGCCCGGCGTGCATTCCGCACGGTATGCCGGCCCACAGGCCAGCGACCAGGACCGCTATCGGCTGCTCCTGCGCAATCTGAAAGGTGTGCCAGAGGAAAGGCGGACTGCTCGCTTCCGCTGTGCCATTGCTCTCGCCTCTCCCACTGGCGAAGCCCACATCCGCGAAGGTACCTGCGAGGGGCGGATTGCCACGGAGCCTTCGGGCTCCGGCGGTTTCGGCTATGACCCAGTCTTTTATCTCCCCGAGGTGGGTTGCACTATGGCCGAGTTGCCGGCCGAGACCAAGAACCGCATCAGCCATCGCGCTCGGGCCGCCATGAAAATCCGAGAGGTGTTGACAAGACTCATCGAGCGCCAGGATTTTCCCGCCTCACCACGCCATCCCAAAATCCTATCCCCAGACGAACTCGCCCGTCGGCGTCAGGATTGGCGCGCCGAGGGTCTGACTTTCGTGCTCACCAATGGCGTATTTGATCTGCTGCACGTTGGCCACGTACGCTACTTGCAGGCAGCGCGACGGCTCGGCGACGTGCTTGTCGTTGGACTGAATAGCGACGCCTCTGCACAGGCCATCAAGGGTCCTGGCCATCCCGTCCAACCACAGGATGAACGGGCCGAGATACTGGCTGCCCTATCATGCGTGGACTACGTGGTCATCTTCGACCAGCCAACCGCAGAACAATTGGTCGAATCGCTTCAGCCCGATGTCTACGTGAAGGGCGGCGATTACGCCGGCTGGGAAGAGCATGTGACAGGCAAGGGTTTGCCCGAGGGGCCCATTGT
>JACIWT010000060.1 GCA_014360825.1 Chloroflexota bacterium
CCAGGGCTCGTAGATAGTGATATGGGTGTCATCTGTGCCTGTATATTGGTTCTGACCTTCTTGCAATCGTAACTCCAGCGGCTCACTGACCCCATCATAAGGGTAGATACTATAGCGATAGCGCGCTGCACCGTGCGGGATGGTGAGCACTCCTTCAGATGGCACTGCCGTGCTGAAGGTGAACTCGCCTGTGTCCTCGTTCGTCGCTTCGACGGCGTAGGTAACGTCGGAGTTCAGACCCATGCGCATTAGATCAAAACTGAGTGCACCCGAATACTGGCTGCTACCATAATAGGCGCGCACAACAACGTCAATGCTGTTGTTAGCCGCATTGAAAGATGCGTCCACCTCAGTCCAGTGTGGCTTCGAGATCTCTTGATCCTGTTGCACGCCCAGCCACCAGAAAGTCTTGCTCTGGTCCGTTTTGATTCGCAAGGACGTCGGATCAGCGGGCAATTGATACTGCGATAGGAAGTCGAAATCGTCCTGATGAGCATTGGGCGGGAGCTCGTGTGAGCCCGGAAAAAGCCAAGGGACGGGCTTATCATAGGCCTCGGGCGGGTAGAAAGTGGCCATCTCGTCATAGAACCGGGTAGCCTGGCTGTGGGCTACTGTCGTGTCGCTAAGGCCATGAGTGATGGAAATGGGCATGTATTGCAGGTTACGGGCGTAATGAAAAGCCGAGCGGCGTTCGTATTCGAAGCCCTGCTCACTCGGGGAGCCACCAAGGTCGTATTGCAGGCTGAGCTGCAAGTCAGGGCGTTGCCAATACCAATCGGTGAGATTAAGAGGCCCAGAGTGTTCTACCACCCCGGCGAACACATCAGGGAAACGTCCAGCCAAAACAAGGGCCGAATTAGCCCCGGCAGAAAAACCGACCAGATAAATGCAACGCGGGTCCACATTAAACCGACTCTTGATCTCCGGCAAAAATCTATCCATGATCACATCCTGAACAAGCCGAGAGGGGGTGAAACGCGGGTTATACTTGTAGTTGCCCGGACTTCCATAGGCATAAGTTGGCATATCCACTGCGGCCAGCAACCAACCCCTTCTATTGGCCTCAACCACGTACGCGTTCCCATAAGGCATAGACATCCGATCGGCTCCGCGTCCCTGCAGACACAAAAGCAGGGGGCTGGGCTCCATCCCAGTGTAGCCCACAGGAACCACCACCGTGCCAGTCAATGGAATCCCATTGACATCGGTCCCAAGTCCGATATCCACAGCCCATGGCCCAGTGATGTTGCCCGTCACATGGATACGAGGGTCCCTGATCTTAAACGAATCGTATACGTCTCCCTGATTGGTGGTACTGATCGTATTCCACCCATTGATGAGAACAATGTTGGGATCGAGGCCGTTCTCCCGTTCCAGTG
>JACIWT010000061.1 GCA_014360825.1 Chloroflexota bacterium
AAGCGGGGCGAAAGCAAGGTCAATACTCCGCAGATCCCAAGCAGCGCCAATATAAGTCCTGCCTCTCGCATACCTCGCATGAAACTGCTTGCTTGAGAAGCCAAATGAAGCCCTGCACGGCAAGCGATCTTCACATTTTGCCAAGCTCTTTTCCAAACAACCCTGTTGATATCCATTGACTTCCTTTCTCTTTACTTCTATTACAGAAACACGTAAGAAGCCCCTGGCCTTACCACTTGGTCAAATGGAGCAGGCTATTAACCGCTCTTTTGTTACCTCACCCTGAAGAAAATCCCCTGTTATTCGGCCTTCCCGCATAACCAGAATGCGATCGCATATATCCAGAACCTCCGCCGGATCAGAGAAGACCACAATCAGAGCCACTCCTTTCCCCGCCAAGTCCCGCATGAGCCGGCGGAGCTCCGTTTTAGCCCCAACGTCAATGCCCTTCATCGGTTCATCTAACAGCAATACGCGGCACGAACGGCTTAACCAACGAGCCAAGATCACTTTCTGTTGGTTGCCCCCACTTAGAAATTTTACCCAGCGGTTTAAGTCCGGGGTCTTAATATTCAGCTCCTGCACGAACCTCCCCGCTATGGCATTGCGTCGCTCAAGGTCAATGAGTCCTCGCCGACTAATGAAATCGAGACTGGCCAGTACGATGTTATCAGCGACACCCATGCATGGAACCAATCCCTGCCCCTTGCGATCCTCAGTGAGGAAACCTAACCCGTGGCAAATAGCTGTGATTGGTGAGTCAATGCGCACAGGAGTGCCGGCTACCCGAATCTCTCCGGCATCTACAGGGTCCACACCAAATATACCACGTAGCAACTCCGTCCGCCCAGCCCCCACCTGGCCGAATATCCCCACGATTTCGCCTTCGTGGACGACCATATTTATGTCTTCGTAAACGCCTCGATGTGTCAATCCTTTAACAGCGAGTGCTTCTGCACCGAAAGAGGTCGCGGTAGTGCCTGGGGTATAGGATGTGAAATCGCGACCCACAATTAGACACACGAGGTTGGCCTCATCTATTTCACTCAAGGGGAATGTGCCACAAGAAGAGCCATTCCGTAGCACTGTTACCCGGTCTGCTATCTCGAATATTTCCTCCAGCTGATGAGAAATGTAGATGATCGCTAGACCACGAGCCTTGAGCTGGCGCACCAGCTGAAAGACTTTAAAGATTTGACCTTCGGCTAAAGCCGAAGTTGGCTCATCCATTATCAGAATCCGACTTTTCTGAGACAGAGCGGTGGCGATAGCAATCATCTGCCGAGTAGCCGGACTAAGACGACTGATCGGGACATGCTGAGGACAATCTATTTCCAATTCGGAGAAAATAGCCCGGGCTTGG
>JACIWT010000062.1 GCA_014360825.1 Chloroflexota bacterium
CGCGCACCGTCCAGGCCCATATGGCCCACATCTTCAGCAAGATGCAGGTGGGTTCGCGCACCGAGGCCGTGCTCGAAGCCCTCAAGCGCGGTTGGATTCACTTAGAAAGCATCACATAGACGACGTCTGGTACAAGAGAGTCCCTGCTCTCTTCACGAGAACAGGGACTCTGTAGTTATACAAAGGTATATCGAAGTCAGCGCGAGACGCAAATCAGGTCTTTGATCTTCTCAAAGGTCTTTTCGCCGATGCCACTCACCTCTTGGATGTCCTCGATGCGGGTGAAGGGGCCATGGGTCTGGCGGTAAGCGATGATGCGTTCCGCCAGCGCGGGGCCAATGCCAGGCAGGGTTTCCAACTCCGCCGCCGTGGCACGGTTGATGTCCACGCACGGTTCCCCTGCCGGGCTGGGGTTTGAGGGCATCAGGGCAGAAAGACCGACCTCTCCTTTCACGGGCACGTATACATGCTGCTGATGTTGTACACCCAGCGCCAAATTGATTCGATCCAAGTCAGCGTTCTCCGTTGGCCCACCTGCAGCGGTGATGGCGTCCTTCACCGTGCTCCCGCCCGGCAACTCATAGACATCGGGCTTGGCGACGGCCCCGGAGATGTAAACTCGCAGGGTTTGAGGTATGGCGGGAGTATTAGCGGCGGGTGGGGGCAAGATGGTGATTGGTGCTGGCGTAGGGCGGCGCAGGAGGATGACCACGATTCCCAAGACGATGAGGTAAACCAACGTCAAAAGCGCGATGAGCGTGACCCATTTCTGGTCTCGTTTCTGCCACTGGCTCATAGGTGGCTCCTCCTAGGCTACGCCGGCTCGACGTGCACCGACACCCCTCTTACTTCTTTCCACCTCTCCTTTATCTGTTGCTCGATAGCACTCGATACGCGATGCGCCTCTTCGATGGGCATCTCGGAGTTCACTGTGCAGTGCATAGACACGTAAAATTGGTCACCGCTGCGCCGCACGACCACGTTATGGCAGTAACCCACGCCGGCATGACTCTGCGCCTCTGCGGTGATCTGACGCACGAGTTCGGCATCTGATGACAGCAATTCGCTGTCGTTCGTGTGTTCAAGTGCCCTGGGCTCAATGTGGACGATAGCCTCGGCTACGTTAGGGATACGGGCGTGGATTTCTTCTTCCAGATCGTTCGCTATCTGGTGCGCCTGGCCCAGTAACATACTCTCGCCCACTTCCAGGTGCAGAGTAATGTAGAACCGTCCCTCGATTTCATCGGCGTGT
>JACIWT010000063.1 GCA_014360825.1 Chloroflexota bacterium
CAACGTGTAGATAATCCACTGTGCCAGTACTTTCCGCATGATGGGAACTCCTTTCCCTGCCACGAATGTTCTTCTGAGTGCTATACGTGGGTCAGGCGTATCGGTTTCGGCTCTCTGCTCCCTGAAAGTTGGGAGATGTCCGCAAAGGTCGCTTTGCTGATTGGTCAGAATATTTCCAGAGCCATCTGATCGAGGCGGCGGATCTCACTGAAGCCCCGCCTCTTCAGTGCTTCCAGGGCTGCAGTATGACTCGCTGGCACCGTACAGGCAACTCGCGTGCCGGCCCACGGGCGCAGCCGACGCAGCGCTTCGTCCACCAGCGCGCTTTCCAGGCTGCCGCGTTCAGATGGGGCGACGAGCAGACGCAAGCGCTGCACTCCGCCCGATGTGGCGCTCACACTCAGGCTGGCTACGATATCGCGACCCTCTCTCTCCACAACCAACCTCCAGTGACCACCACCGGTCAGCCAGTCGCCCAGAGCCTCCAGGATGCCACTTCCCCAAGGACGGCGGAATGCCCTTGGCGAGACCGGATGATATTTACGAAACGAGGGAGAGGTAGTAGTCAAATACAAGTCGTACAACTGCTGCCAGTCGCCCGCCCGCTCTGGGCGCAGAACGGTGCTGGCGGGGAATTCGGGCTTTGTTTCCATAGCCGGTATCTGGCCGGACAGATCTACCGTCGTCTCATAGCACGTGAAGCCCAAATGCCTATACAACGCCTGGGCAGCCTGGTTGTCACTTCGTACCTGCAAGAGAACGGTGTGTCCACCGCGCTCCTCAATGAGGTTCAGTGCCGCTTCCATTAGTTGACGAGCAATGCCCCGTCCACGGTGTTCTGGGTAAACGGCCACGTTGCTGATCATCCATACGCCGCGCCGCTGTAAAGTTACTGTAACGTTCCCGACCAAGCGCCGGTCCTCCACCCACACGAACCCGTTGAGCATATCACTTAGAGGAGCGTTGAGAAGGTTGAAAACGGACAGGATGGGACCAAGGGGAGCCAGGCTACGGATCTCGCGCGTGATCTGGTTGCCCGTCTGGTCCAGTTCGGCCCCAAAGGCGAATTCAATCAGGTCGGCTAAAGGCCTTAGATCTCGGCTCAAGTCCAATGCCCGTAATCCATCTGATTTTGAGGCCCCCGTGATGCGATGCGTAATCAAAGGCTCATCCTCACCCTAACAGTCCATTCGCACGTTCC
>JACIWT010000064.1 GCA_014360825.1 Chloroflexota bacterium
CTGCCGCCACATCCACCCCGAGCACAGAGGCCAGGGACCTCACCTCTACTGGCTCATCGGCCACGAAGAGGAGGGCCTCCAACAAGGCCGGTATTTGCTCTGGCGTTGGCGGTGGCAAAATACTCTCTTCGGGCTCCATTTTCTCTGTGTCGGACACAGCGTCCCACTCCCCCACAGATCACAAGAGATGCCCCTGGGTCATGGAGCATCCATAAAGGGCGGTTGTTCCCCAGCAGGCGGGATGGGCGGCGGTGGCATCTCGATACGTGCCTTGGCGACGGCCTCTTCCACCCGGGCGTAGGGGGCCTGGGTGATGTTCACCGCAATGCGCAAGAGTTTGACGCCCATTTTATCCTCAATGGCCTCCCGCGCCACCTGCGCGACCTCCTGCATTTTTGCCGGCACGTGGATATCGGGCGTCGTCTCCAAGTCCAAACGCACGACAACGCCTTTGCCCTTGCTGATCACAATGGGCTTCACTTTCAGCACGTCGGGCAACTTCCCTATCTCGTAGTCCAGGCTGCGGGCGATGGAACTGGTGGTCATTTCCACCTGAGCCCCCGAGACCTGGGTGATGCGCACTGTGTCGCGGCCTGTGCGCCGCACCTCCAAGTACAAAAGTACCAGGCAGATGAAGAAAAGCGGCACCGCTCCCAAGAGATAACTACGATAGTACACGTAGAAGTTCCCCCGAATCTGGCTGACGCCCTGCGCGATGGTGGTGAGCACGGGATCGGGGAGCACAACGGTAAGCACCAGGAAAGCCATCATTAGGAGCAACAAAAGCACAACCACAATGCGATTGAACAGATTCATCGCCGACCTCCTCTTTCTTCGGAACATCCATTATCAAAAACCGCAGAGACTCGCCCGGAAATGGAATTTCCGGGCTACCATCAGAAAGTCCCGGAGGGACTTCTTAACCGTAGCCGTCGAATTCTATTCGGCGGCGAGACTAAAACTGCAGAGCCGCTGAGGGCGCAGAGACTCGCCCGGAAATGGAATTTCCGGGCCGCCATCTGCCCCTAACTGGCGGTTG